>CAZCEW010000026.1:15823-24966 GCA_964497775.1 uncultured Rhodobacterales bacterium | reverse complement strand
GTCGGCGCAGGGGCCGGATCAGTGACAGGCTCGGAAGGCGCAACTGGGCCGGGCTCAACTGGCTCTACCACTGGAACAACGACAGGGACCGGGTCGACAACTGGCTGAGGATCAGCAGGGTCTGCTGGCTCCGCACTTTCACCAGCTACGGAATTGTCGCGGCTCATGACGATATTGTCGAAATAGGCTGAAATCGAATCCGATTCCTTGAACGGATGGCCAAAGGAAATCCCCGGCGTCGATGTATCAGTGGACCCCTCGGCCCCTACATTTGCAACCAGAACGCCGTCAGCGAACATCTGCATTTTGCCGGTCAGGCTGTCATAGCCGATGCCGATCTTGTGCCATTGCCCATCATTGAAAACAGCCTCATCGCTGGTCATGCGATAAGTCCCCACATCAGTGGTCAGGCTAAACGCCACACGACCATCATCAAGGACTTCGCCCTCAAAGCCTTCGCCTTGGTACACAAAGATGCCAGACGGGCTTTCAGAACTGACTTTCATATCAAGGACAAGACCGAAGCGATCAAGATCAGTCAGGCCGCTGCTCAATGGCTCGATCTTAAGTTTGTCGTCTCCACCAAGGGCAAAACCTTTGCCCACCGCTCCGGTCACATAGCCTGGAGCACCTTGTGTGAAGAACTCCAACCCGTTCTCGGATGTGTCGGTCAGACCACTGTCAAAGCTCAGCTCAAAGATGTCTTTGGTCGCAACTTCGAAGTCATGCTCGACCGTGTCCAAAAGCTCGTTGCCCTTCAATATCTTCAAGGTAACGGTATGATTGCCGGCTCCGCTAAAGTCTTTTGCGACTTGAATACCATTTGCGGTCGTTCCGTCAGAGAATTCCCACTCAAAGGAGTAACCCTCCTCTGTGACACCGCCGTCAGCGCCGACAGACAAGCCTGCGTCAAAGACATATTCATGGATATCGCCGGGATCAGTCTCGTGGGTCACGATACCGATAAAGCCGTCGAATTCACCTGTTGGGAATTGCGTGCCCGCAGCACCGGTTCCATTGCCAGCAGGGCTGGTCGGCAGGATCAGCAAGTCAGACAGTTCAGTCGCGCCAAACGGATCGGCGACGTGTTTGCCAACATAGTTATCAGATTCCGGATCATCATAATCGAGGATGAAGTTGCCGTCTTCCGAAGTGGTCTCATTGCCAACAATGACGGATGCAACATTGTCGAAGACATCCGCGTTGATCGATTTGAAGACCAGCAAGCGTGGCTCTTCAGAGGTCGGAACTTCGCCTTCCCAAAGGACCTTCGCATCCGGGTTCCAGATGATTGTGTTATTGGCGACCAAAAGGCCATCAACATCAGCCACGGAAATCCCGTGACCATTGCCGTTATAAACGACATTGTCGGTGATCTTGAAATTGGTGAAATAGTCGCTGCCGGCATTGTCTTTCTTGATCTGCTCATTGCGGATGAAGATCGACTGCGCCGCGACATCATCGGCCATCAAGACATTGCCGCTGATCGTGACGTCTTGCGTCAGACCGGCAGAAGTGCCCCAGAATTGGATCAGATCGGTGTGGTTGAGATCGTTCAGCGAGCCGTAGAAGCTGTGAATATAGTTGTCCTTGATTTCAACATCTTGGACGGTACCAAACCGCAGACCATCGCCCTGCATCTCCGAGATCTCGTTGTTGGAGACAACAATCTTGTCCGTCTCGCCGAAACCAACGCCATTATAATAGCCCGAAACCGTATTGCCGGAGAATTCTACATCGCTGCTAGAGCGGAAAAGACCCACCGTTTCAGCTTTGTCAGCTTCATTGGTCAATGTGCTGTCGGCATCATGCTTGAAGGTCGAGTTTACGATCTGGACGTTCGTACTGTCCTTGACCAGCAAGTCATCACGCCATTCTTCGCGATCGGTGACGTGGATACTGTCGACATAGACGTTATCGACGCGCACATTGGCGACAGATTCCAAATGAATCTTCTCGACATGCGCTTGTTGCGACGGATCGGCCGACGTGAAGACCACAGGCTCCTCGCCCGCATCAAGATCCTTCAGCGAGATTTCGAAAATCTCACCCGGCGCGAGCTTGATCGTCCCCCCGCCCTCTTGACCCGCAAGCAGAATATATGCGGCTTTCAGTTCAGCGGTGTTATTAACGGTGATCTCAGTTTGGCTTAGTGCGGCAGCATCAAATGGCACGTGTTAGTTCCCTTATCACGAGCCCCCGAAGACGTTTTGCCGTCGGAGTGTGACCTGATTGGGAACGAAAAATGGCTGAAATGAAGCATGGGCGGAAATCCGCCGCTGTTTAGGGGGAAAACCTCTCGAATTGGCCCTGTTTCTGAGTAAAAAGCCGCCTTTCCAAGGGGAAAACTCCTTTGACAATCTCATTTTTCGTAAATCGGACTTGATGAAATTTGTCAAAAAAGCGGCGATTACCTCACGCGACTTACCCTAACGTCAACATTTTGGGCGTGTTTGAGAGGATTGTGGCTTAAGCTCCAAACGACCCATCAAGGCTTAAATTGTCTTGAGCACCGATTGGTAGATTTCAAACATCCGCTCTGCCTTTTTAGGCCACAGCGCCTCGCGCTCGATCTTGAGGCGTGCATTGACGCTCATGCGTTTGCGCATCACGGCATCACCCGCCATCACGCGGATGGCTTTGACCAGATCGTCTGTCAGTTGATCAGGCGTCACAGCCGGAACCTTTAGGCCCACACTGTCATCCACGATCCAACCCGGACCGCCTGCATCTGCGCCAATCACGGGCAGACCCCAGCTCATCGCCTCATAGAGAACCCCGCCCATCGACTCGCGAAAGCTCGGGAACACAAATGCATCGGCGGCTCGGTAATGCGCATCAATCTCTGCGCGCGGCATCTTACCTAAGAACTCAACCCGATCCGCGACGCCCAAAGCCTCGGCCTCCGCGCGGCAAATCTGCGTCTCGTCACCATCACCCACCACACTCAAAGTGACCTCCGGCATATCCTCCAGATGCGGCAACGCCCGCACCAGATCGCGCAACCCTTTCGAACGCACACCTCGCCCGACATGGATCATCTTCATCCGGCCCGCGACAAATTCGCGGTCCACAACAGGCGGCACGGCTTCCAGACCGATGCCAAGGAAGGGCTCAAACCGCTTCATTGGCACAGAAGACATGACGTCTTTCATATAAGGCGCCACACCCATCACGATCTCCGCCTGCCCGTAGCTAGAGCGGAAGGTGGGATCATATGAAAAGCGCAACTGATCGAACTCGCGCAAGCGGGTGTACCATTTCTCAGTCGTCATCTCGGACTTGAACCCGTCCGGGTTCGGGATCGCACCGCCAACAGGGCCCACCAGATAAGGAATGCCCAGACCCTTCAAAGGCACCGTAAACCGCGGAGAGCGTGGCAACATGAAATGTGCCAGATCGAACTCTTCACCGTTCTTTTGCGCCTCTTTCACCCAACGCCTGACATGACGCGACAAAACCGGCATCGCAGGCTTCAGCATCGCGTTGATGCGTTCCTTCTTGGTCAGCCAAACAGGCTCTTTCCAAGTGACGACGCGGACATTGGGCAGTTGTTCTTGCAGCGGCACTTTGCCTTCACGGTCAAAGGCAAGGATCGTCATCTCGCAATTCTTCGACATCTGCTCAAGCAGTTTGAACGCAGTCAGCGTTTCGCCGACATCATTGCGATCCAGCATGTAGGCTACGACAAGAACGCGCATTCAAATACCCTCAGGAGACCCAAACGTCCGAAAAGCTCGCGACGATTTTGCGAAAGTGACTTGCCCGCGCCTTGGCCGCGTCGGTTCGCTTGATCGCGCCCAGCAACGTCCAAAACACCGCGCGGCTGGAGTTGAACACCAGCAAAAGCGCCCAGCAGGTGGCCGCAGCAAGCCAGCCGCCATGTTTCAGGTGCAGCCGTACTTTCGCATTGGCCAGCATCATGTCGCGCTTGTGGTTCAGCTTCTTGGCCGAAACGCTGCCGTGATGCGTGATCTCACCCACCGGCGCGAAGCGAAGCTCCCAGCCTGCGTCGCGGATACGTTTGCACCAGTCTGTTTCTTCGCCAAAGAAGAAGAAATCTTCATCCAGCACGCCAACCTCATCCATCACCGAGCGGCGCACAATAAGATAGCAGCCCGAAATCACATCGACCGTCCGCTCCGTGTCGCGCTGCCAGTCGGTCATGTGATAGCGGCCAAAGAATTTCGGCCATTTCAGCTTCCACAAACCGGTCACAGAAAGAAGCGTATTAAAGAGTGTCGGATATTGGCTACAAGTCAGCTGCACCGTGCCATCCGTATTCAAAACCCGGCACCCCATTGCGCCAGCAGCGGGTGTATCACGCAAGTAGGCAATCGAGTCCGCCAAAACCGTGCCATGCACCAAAGTGTCGGAGTTCAGCAGAAGAACGAACTCCCCCTTCGCGATCTCAAACCCTTGATTGTTAGCTGCCGCAAAACCGCGATTGTCGTCATTGCGGATCAAGACGGCTTGCGGGAAATCTTGCGCAACCATATCGGCCGAGCCGTCTTCCGAGGCATTGTCGACCAAAATGACTTCAGCCGAGACGCCCTCAAGATTGTCATAGACCGATTGCAAACACTCGCGCGTCATCTCGCGCGTGTTCCAATTCACCACAACGATGCTGAGTTCGACGGGTTTTTCTTGAGACTTCAAGACACTTCCTCACAACAAGACCGGACCCTCACCCAAATCTTGTCGCGGTCTATCTAGAAGAATGCGCGTCAGATCAAGTCTTTGGTAAAGGCACCGCCTTGTCTGGCGGCTTTTTTGGTGGCCTGTGTCGAATTTGCGGAAACGAAAGGTAGTATTTTAAGTGCTTTGTCTCTTTTTGGCGCCGCGCAACGGAAAATTAAGCAAGACCCTCTTAGTTTGCCTCCAGTCCAATCAAGAAGATGAGGAAACGCTTTGCCACAGCCAACCATCTCTGTCGTTATTATCAGCTACAACACGCGTGACATGACGCTCGAATGTCTCAGATCGGTTTTCGATCAGACGGACGCTTCCCTCGATGTGATCGTTGTCGACAATGCCTCAACCGATGGATCACCTGATGCGATCCGCGCGCAATATCCACAAGTCACTGTTCTTGCAGAGCCGATCAATCACGGCTTTGGCCCCGCCCATCAGATCGCTATGCAATATGCGAAAGCGCCTTGGGTCCTGCTTCTAAACCCTGATACCGAGATTTTGGACGGCGCGATCGACAAGCTCTTGGCGTTTGCGCGGCGTATGCCGGGTGCCGGAATTTGGGGCGGGCGGACGATCTATGCTGATGGCTCGCTCAATAAGACGTCTTGCTGGCGTAAAATGACACCGTGGTCGCTTTTGTGCCGGATCACCGGGCTGACATCGCTATTTTCGCGCTCGGCTCTGTTCAATTGCGAGGAATATGCTGGATGGCAGCGGGATACGGAACGCAATGTCGATATCGTAACGGGATGTTTCTTGCTGATGCGCCGCACGCTTTGGGACGATCTGCGCGGCTTTGATCCCACATTCTATATGTATGGCGAAGAAGCCGATCTGTGCATTCGCGCCAAAGCGCTTGGATGCAGACCAAGTGTAACGCCCGAGGCGCAGATCATTCACCATGGCGGTCAAAGCGATCCAATGGCCACGGAGCGGACCATCAAAGTGCTCCGCGCTAAGACAGAACTGATCTTGCGTCATTTCCCCTCTGGCCTGCGCCGCGCCTGCGCCGTGTTGCACATGTGCTTTCCGCTCAGCCGTCTTGTGGGGGCCCGCGTGCTCCAGATCGTAGCGCCCGCGAAAGACCGCAGCCAAGTGGCGGATTATTGGTCCAAAATTTGGTCACGCCGCGCCGAATGGCGTTACGGCTTTCGCGCGCAACCCTCGCAGCCCTTGCAGCGATTGGTTCATACCAAACCGGGCATGTAGGAGCGCGGAGGTCACACTCCCCAACATCGATCTGAATTGGCCATAAAGACGGCCAATTCACTGTCTATTCGGTCACAAAGGCCAAAACCTTCCCAAAAATTGCTGGCGTGTAGCTGGTCGGGGGCTTAGGCGATGCTTTGACTGCTTCAGCGCGCGCTGGGGCATTACAATGGACAAGACCGAATGACTGCGCCCGCCGATCCGAAATACGCCATCATCATCCCACATTATAATGACGTGGTGCGGCTGGCGCGTTGCCTGACCTCTTTAAGCGCGCAAGATATCTCCGACACAGAGATCGTTGTGGTCGACAATAACTCCACCGTCGATCTGACAGAGATCCGCGAAGGCTTCCCACATGTCTCTCTATATATAGAGACGCAAAAAGGCGCAGGGCCGGCGCGCAATCGCGGCGTGGCCGAAACAACCGCGCCTTGGATCTTGTTCATCGACAGTGATTGCCTGCCGGCGCCGGATTGGCTCGCCGTCGCGCGTGAAATCGCCAAAGAAGACACCGTCATCGGTGGCCGCGTCGATGTGTTCGACGAAACCCCGCCACCGCGCAGCGGCGCGGAAGCCTTTGAGGCCGTTTTCGCATTCGACATGCAAGGCTATCTGGAGAAGAAGCAGTTCTTGGGCAGCGGCAATCTTGTGACCTCGCGCAAAGTCTTTGAGGCCGTGGGCGGCTTTCGTCCTGCCGTGTCTGAGGATGTCGATTGGTCTCAGCGCGCGGCGTCAAAGGGCTTCACACTGGCCTTCGAGAACCGCTTTGCCGCAGGCCATCCTTCCCGCTCTGATTGGGAAGCAACGCATCGCAAATGGCGCAGACTGGCCTCAGAGGGGTTTCAGCTGAATGTAGATGGGCCGGTTTCCCGCTTGAAATGGGCCATCAAAGGGCTGGCAATGCCGCTTAGCATCATCGCCCATATCCCCCGCGTCTTGGGCCATTCTGATCTGTCGGGTCTCGAAAAAATGCGCGGCATCGGCACCTTGGCCCGCGTGCGCCTGTCACGCATGGGCTGGATGCTCAGCCAAGCCATCACGGGTCGCCCTTAACCAAGACGTGTCTTGGCGAAGGCAGAGTACTCAATTACCCTAAGGTTAATGGGAAACGGGATCTGTGCTGTGCGACAACGAATTCGATGTGCTGCGATGGCTTTGGCCGTTCTCGCCTTACCGCATCCCGGCCAAGCCCAAACAGTCATCGAAAAAGCAGCCGCTTTAGAGATATTGCGAACCAAGCAAAACACAGCCAATTCAGAGGCCGCGATCTTTCAAACCATCCGTGCCGGAGAGTTCAAATCGGCCCAAGACGCCATAACGCGCGCCTTCAGCAAACACGGTGAGACGTTCGGGCTTTGGGTCATGCAGGCCATTGCCAGCATGTCGCTGGGCCAAGAAGACGCGACGATGGAGGCCTTGGCCTCGGCGGTCGATCTGGGGTTTCCGGGTCTTGAACAGCTGATGACCTCGCCGCTTTTTGCACCAGTGCTGATCCACCCCGATATGACGGCACTTCTCGCGACCAGCGCAGAGAACGCGACCAAAGCCGCCCGCTCAACGCTCAAAGCCACAGGCGGGGCCGTTACGCTTGATTTCGACAATATCGACTGGCTGCCCGTCGCCAAAAGGTTCCTCGCCAAGATTGAGACCGCCCAGACCAATGCGCCAATCGTCAAAACCGATGCGACGGACCCTGAGCTGTTGTTTCTGAGAAGACTGGCGCAGCAAGGTAAGGCGGGAGGGCTGCAAGGCGTGCTCTATGACAATCGCGACGCAGAGCACTCCCCCTTCCCGCATGAAGACTTCCCGCAATTGACCCGTGTTTTCTACAGCGAAGGGCTCAAGCACGACAAACTTCATTACGGCCCGCCCGCAAGCATGTTGTTCCCACTGGTGACCTTTGGGAATTCATCCACTGCCTTTCGCGGCGTCACAGGTCGAAGCATTTCGCGCGCCGGTATGACGCAACGGGGCGGCCCACAGGCCCATTTTCTCAATTACGCGAATGATCACATCTATGTCTTTCCCGAACATAAAGACCACGACGCCCACGACCGCTTTCCGGCCAATTGGCCCTATACGTTCATCAGTCAGGGCTCGTCTTATCTGGATCAGCACATCCTTCGCCCCGTGGCCCTGATCCTCGCGGCCCTCTCCGCCGAGACCCGCGCACGTCTGGATGCCGAAAACCTTGTCGCGCCGACCGTCCAGATGATCTTTCGGCGCGCGCAAACCAATATCCGCAGCGATCAGGCCTATCTTAGCGGGCTGGCCCATCCGACTGCTTTCGACAGAACCGACGTTGCCAGCATGCGTATGATGCAACTTGCGGCCTCAATCTCTGCAGATGAGATCCCGCCCGTTGTCACCATGGCCGTCACTTCTGAAGATTTTCGGGGCAAGGCCGGGCTTGCCGGGAGGTCCGAGAAACTCTTCGACACGCCGGCGGCCATCGCGCGACTGTGGCGCGGGTTCGAGTGGGAAAAGCAGATCACTCTTTCAACGGCCTCGACAATAGACCCCAACGGCCATGATTTGACCTTTCACTGGGTGCTGCTGCGCGGTGACCCTGAGAAAGTGAAGATTGAGCCCAGTGCAGACGGTCGATCCGCCGAGATAAAGCTAAACTGGCATGACGTTATGAAAGTGTCGCCGCGCGAGGCGCAAACGACATCGCGCGTTGATATCGGCGTTTTTGCCCATAACGGGTTTCATTTCTCTGCGCCCTCTTTCTTATCGGTTGATTTCCCCGCTCATCAGCTGCGTCGCTACGCGCCGGAGGGAGACGGAGAGATGAAGCTGTCCGAGATTGACTATGATGCAATCTCCCGCGACGTCTATTTTGACCCTAAACTATATTGGTCAGCCGCCTGGCGAGATCAGATGTCCCACGACGCGGAAAATGAGGCGATAAACATCGTCAGAACCTTCAAAAACGGTGATGAGCGGAAAATTACCATTTCTGAGAAAGTCGGTGAGCCAGATTTCGCCTATAAACTCGAAATCGGGGCCTCGAAGCTTCCAGAATTGCAATTCCTCGGCAAGTGATTCGTTTCTAAAATTCGGATTTTGGAAACAAACCATACCGAATTGGGAGCTTTATTGGCCGCACCACTACAATTATACCCCCTTTATATTAAGGGGTTTTTTTAGAAAACGTCTATTTCTCAGGTGTTTGGAGTCTGTGTGGGTCGTATTCGCCACTTTCCCCGCTAAATCCCTACGATTCAATTAAC
>CAZCEW010000026.1:0-15723 GCA_964497775.1 uncultured Rhodobacterales bacterium | reverse complement strand
CGCTAAGAAAGCCTAAGGGTTTTCAACATCGCGACAAGAATTTAGGGGAGCGCTTAGCGCTCCCCTTTTTCATTGCTCAACTACGATGGAGTGATGGCTCGGGCTAGAAGGGCCCGCCCGCAAGATCAGTCGTAGTAGGAATATCCGTATTGCTTGCCCATATAGCGGCACTTGTTCAGCACAACGCCCACGACGTTTGTTTGCTGCGACAAATCACGCTCACACAGATCAACCTCGTCGGTCGAGGTGCTCTCAGCGGCGGCAACCAACAGGACACAATCAACATTTTGGACAAAGGCCATCGTGTCATCGCTGACCATCATTGGCGGCATGTCGAAAATCATGAAGGTCGGATCAAACCGCGCTTGGATATCATCCAAGACCTGCTTGCCTGTCTTACTTTGCAAAAGCTCCGACGGATTGCGCGAGGCGGAATGGTTCGTAGCGAAAGCCACGTTATCGGACGCGCGGAACATGTGGTCTTCAATCGGCGCCTTGCCTTTGACCACTTCGGCAAATTGATGCGTTCCCGGGGCAACGCCCAAAGTGCGCGCAAGGCTTGGACGACGCAGATCGAGCTCGCATAAGATGACGCGCTGATCACTTTGACGGCCCAGACTGAACGCCAGATTGGCCGCAGTCGTCGTCTTGCCACAAGAGCTGCCCGGCGATGTGATCGCGATACGGGTCCAATTATTGGCCTTCATCTGTTGCACCAGACGGGTGCGCAACATGTCGTAATGGGTCGACTGATTGCCGCCCTCAAAAGACAAGATCCGATTGCGGCGCAAGATGCGCGGCTTCAGCTCGATACGCTCCAACCCGTCCCAATTCGCCGTGACGCTTTGCGGCACCGCAGCAGCAGCCGGCTGGCCGCCTTGCGCCAAAGGTGGCATTGCGCTTTGTTCAGACGGATCTTGGCCAGTGCGCGACGCGCGCGCTTTCGCCAAAGCTGATTGAATGCGTTCCATATTCGTTTCTTTCTTTAGCGGACTTCACTTTGGCTCAGGCTATCAAGCAAGCCAGCCAGACCGGTTTTCTCAAGCGCGCGATCGACCAGAAGATCCATCGGCAGATAGAAAGTATGCGCCGCCCATAGCGCCAGCGGGATACCGACCACACTGACAAACAGCGCCGCCATAATCGCCGAGCGGCGAACAAGCAGCTCACGGCTCGTGCGGATATAGGGCAAGGTCGCAATCGGGGTCAGACCCAGTTTGCGCTCGATCTCAATCGGTCGACGGATAGAGCGGTTCAGCATTTCCATCAGGAAGATCACACCCAGACCCAGCAAGAGGCCAAGACCAACACTTGCGCCAGCAATCAGCGGGCGGTTCGGACTATAGGGATCGGGTGGCACCACCGCGTTCTCAATAATGGTAATGCGGCCACCTTTACCTGTGCGCTCCACCTCTTCGCGGGTTTGCGCGGCGGCAAAGCGTTCCGTCATCGTATTGTATTGCTGTTGCGTGTTGGCGTAGTCGCGTTCCATCTCAGACAGCTGGATCGCATTGCCGGGCGTCGCATCAATCGAGGCACCAAGGCTTGCCAGTTCGGTCTGAACTTGCGTCGTCAACTCCGCGATATAGGAAATCTGACCTTCAAGCTCGGCCTTTTGAATTTCGAACAGCGACAGACCCTGATTGGCTGCGGCATCTTCGCCACCTTGATTGGCCACGATCGTTTCCAACGAATTGATCTGCGATTGCAGCACGCGGATATTGGGATGTGTCGGCGAGAAGACCGTCAGAGCGTTATCAAGCTGCGATCTCAGAGAGGTCAGCTGTGTCTCTTCCGGCGTCATGTTCTCAGTATTCAGATCAACGCGGCCCGTCGACTCAAACAGGTCAATCAGACGGGATTTCCGGTCGTTCAGGTTCGCACCTTCGCGTTGCAGCTGCAAAAGACGTTCTTGCAAAGCAGTTTGGCGCGTCCGGCGGTATTCCAGACTGTCGGGCAGCCCGTTCGGGTGCTCTAGCTTGAACTGCAAGATATCAGCCGATTGACGGTCGAGATCTTCGCCCAAGCGCTTCACTTGCTGCTCGAAGAAGTCGCGCGCTTCGCGTTTGCTGTCGATCTGAAGATCAACATTCGTCTCCAGCATCATCGTCACGATTTCATTGACGACATCGGCGGATTTCTGGCCCGTTCCGGCGGTGAAAGCCACCGCAACAGTCGTCGCACCCTCTTTGGCGAATTGCAGGTCAATATCGATCCGGTCGCGCATATCGGCAACAATTTCACTTGGATCGAGACTAGCACGGTCAGTATAGATGTTCAGTCGATTGGCGAGCTCAAGAAGGTTGCCGCGCGATTCCAGAAGCTGCTGAACGATCTGCAACTGTTCAAACTCACGGTTTACCACTTTGCCTTCAGTCGTCGAAATGCGCTCGTCTTCCACCAGAAGCAGGGCATTCGCGCGATATTGCTGCGGCAAAACGGTAGCTACCGAAATGCCGATCGCAGAGATCAGAACAGCGACGATCAGAAAGTACGGGAACCGCCGCAAGAAGATTGAGGCATAATATTTAAAGTCGATCATTTGCTCATGCTTTCGTCTTTGATCGGGTTATTTTTCATCGGACTGGTCCGACTTGTCGGAGAAGAACACGCCGTCGGCCAATACACTTCGAACTGTCGTTTCACTAACGGTTTTCTTGCCATCTGTTGAGGCATAGACCATCGAAAAATCACACAATTGGTTTACCAATCGCGGGATGCCACCTGTTGCTTCGTGGATCACCGCGCAGGCCTGACGCGTAAACAGCATACGAACCGCACCTGCTTTGCGTAGACGGTGCGCAATATAAGCCAGGACAGAATCCGGGTCCATAGGAGACAGGTGGAAACTGGCTGAAACCCGCTGCGCAAATTGTGTCAGGTCAGGGCTGCGAATGATGTCGCGCAATTCCGGCTGACCGACAAGGATCAGTTGCAACAACTCATCCTTGTTGGAATTGATATTGGTAAACATGCGCAATTCTTCAAGCGCACTTTTGGACAGGTTCTGCGCCTCATCGAAAATCAACGCGACACGACGGCCGCCTGCATATTCTTCAATCAGATAGGTTTGGAACAGATTGAACAGTTCCACATAGGTCGCCTCTCGCGGGCATGGCTGACTGAGCGACAGCATGACCCAACGCAGCAATTCACCCCGATCGCCATGCGCGTTCGAGACAAGCCCAATACTAATGTCTTGGTCCATCTGGTTGAGAAGGTATTGCAACAACGTGGTCTTACCCGCGCCCACCTCACCGGTGATGACCGTGATCGGTGCTTTCGTGACCAGCCCATACTCTAGCATTGTATAGGCGCGCTTGTGATTGCTCGACCAAAACAGGAAGTCGGGATCGGGCACCAGAGTAAACGGGCGCTCGGTCAGACCGAAATGCTCTGTGTAGATATCGAGAGAACTAACCATATTCATTTTTCAATAAGGGCCAAAACACATACTAGACTTACTCAAGAGATAATCACGCCACACGCGATTGATACCCTCGGGCCTGCACCTATAATGTTTCTCTGGACCGTTCACCCCTTTTTTCAAAAGATTCTTCGGTAGAATCTCTGATGCTACATATCTGTCGGTTATCTCTGTTCTCTGAGACCTCTATGAGGTCCGTATGTGACCAAACGATGTCTCAGGCAGGCCTTTGCCATGATTCGGCCTTAGTCCGGAAATTTCACGGGTGGTTTTGACCAAAAGAAACGACAAAACCCAAACGGAATAGCGATTGGCACGGAATCGACAACAATCATTGCAAAGAGCGTCAATTCCGAGGTTATTTTGGCCAGTTTCCCCCCAAATTTCGCCCCATATTTGCCAAGTTTCACATAAATTTCATTGAATTTTGCGGGCTAAGGGTGCATAGAGATGCAGTCGGAGGGGTATCGACAGGTTCTAAGTCCGCTGTTGGACTTCTGGAGCTCGTTCCTCGGATAAAATTGTCATTTGACCAAATGTGGATTTGGGCGTTCTGACGATTTTTGTGTCGGTTAAAAATTGTACGAGTAGGAACGAGTAAATCATGACGATTCATTATTCAGATATGCCGGCTCAGGTTGATGCCACTTCAACCGAAGCCCTCATCGAAGCAACACGTCCCCGTACAGGTTTATACCGTTCCGTCGCGAAACGCGCGATTGACGTTCTGATCCTTCTGGCAGCTGCTCCTTTGACCGTTCCTGTTATTCTTGCCATGGCGCTGGTTGTTTTCCTGCGCACCGGATCGAACCCATTTTATGCGCAAAAGCGTATCGGTAAAGATCACCGCGTCTTCACAATGTGGAAAGTGCGCACAATGGTTGTCGACGCCGATCAGCGTCTTGAAGCCTATCTTGCCAGCAACCCCGAGGCCCGCGCCGAATGGGACAGCACGCAAAAACTGAAGAATGATCCGCGCATCACGCCAATCGGCCGTGTTCTGCGCAAAACGTCTTTGGATGAGCTTCCTCAGCTTTGGAACGTCTTTGTTGGCGATATGAGCCTTGTTGGCCCGCGCCCAATGATGCCAGAGCAGAAAGTTCTCTATCCTGGTAACGATTACTACCAGCTTCGCCCCGGTATTACTGGCCTGTGGCAGATTTCGGACCGCAATGAAGTCTCATTCGCGTCTCGTGCCCAGTTTGATGCGAAGTACAACTCGACAGTGTCTGCGACGACAGATGCCGCGATCTTGCTGGCCACTGTATCGGTTGTTGTTAAAGGCACTGGCTACTAAATCCTTCAAAACCAAGATGCTAAGACTTGATTCGTGTTCTCCACGATGTCAGATAACTGTGTAGTGAAAAGCTGATCAACTCGCGATATAGTGGTCAAAACATCCTATTACTCCGACTCAGGACCTGACATGTACATACGTTTCCCTTCGTCTTTGGCGACCCTTACTCTTGCGATTGGGCTCGCGATCACGTCTTGCGAGACATCAGAGGAACGGGCCGAGGGTCATTTCCAATCGGCTCTCGAATTGTTGGAGCAAGGTGACCAAGACCGCGCTATTGTAGAGCTGCGCAACGTTTTCCAGCTCAACGGCCGCCACCGCGAAGCACGCATCACACATGCCGAGATTCTGATCGACCAAGGCAAATTGTCTGACGCTTACGGCCACTATCTGCGTCTGGTCGAACAATATCCCGATGATTTTGAAGGCCGCAAAGCGCTTGGCGAATTGGCTCTGGAACGGTTCGACTGGCCCGAGGCTGAACGTCACGTCTCAGCCGCCTATCGTCTTCAGCCCGATAATATCTACGCGCGCGTGATGAACGCAGCCCTTGATTACCGCACCGGTATTCTCGACGAAGACGCCGAGAAACAAGCGCAAGCCATTAAAATCGCTGAAGAAACGCTTGAGGCCGATGACTCAAACAGCATCGCGCGCCGCTTGATCATCGACCAATTGATGCGCGACCAGAAGCTGAGCTCAGCGCTAGAGCAAATCGACCGCGCGATCGAGCACCGCCCCGATGACATTATTATGCACGAGCTTAAACTGCGCTCGCTTGGTGGTCTCAATGACAATGAAGGCATTGGTGAGCACCTGAAGGTCATGACACGCCAATTCCCCGAAAATGAGCGGGTCAGAACAGCGCTGTTCACTTGGTATGTTCAAAAGGGTGACTTGCAAGGCGCCGAAGAATTCCTGCGTGAGCTCGCAGCAGCCAGTTCTGACGATCCTTATGACGCGAATGTTGCTGTGGTGCAGTTCCTGTCGCAAACCCAAGGCCCCGAGGTCGCGCGCGTAGAGCTAGATCGCCTGGCCGCTGAAGACGGGCCGCAAAAGCAAGTTTATCAGGGTCTATTGGCCACGTTTGACTATGATATGGGCGAGCGTGAAAAGGCGATGGCCGATCTGGAGAAGATCGTCGAAGAGCTTGAGCCAAGCGACCGTTCGCGTCGTTTGCGCATGACTTTGGTGCAAATGCTGCGCGCTGCTGGCAACAATGTCGGCGCCCGCGCACAGGTTGAGAAAGTCCTCGAAGAAGATCCAAGTTTCGTCGACGCGATGAAACAACGTGCCGAGTGGCTGATCGAAGATGACAAACCCGGCGAGGCGATTACCATCCTTCGCACCGCTCTCGACCAAGACCCACGCAATGCCGGCGCTTTGACATTGATGGCCCAAGCGCATTTGCGTGACGGAAGCCGCCAACTGGCCGGCGAACGGCTCGCGCTGGCGGTTGAAGTGTCGGAAGAGGCGCCAGAGGAATCACTGCAATATTTCAACTTCCTCGTCCAAGACGACAATCTTAGCTCCGCCGAAAAAGTTCTGATCAATTCATTGCGCCGCAATCCTAATGAACTGCGGCTCCTTGCAGCCTTGGGTGAGCTTTACCTCAAACAAGCCGACTGGCCACGCGCCCAAGGTGTGATCGACCAACTGTCGCGCATCGATGACTCACAAGCGCAAGCAATCTCGAACTCTTTGCGCAGCACGTTGCTGATCCGTCAGGAAAAGACCGATGAAAGCGTCGCATTCCTGCAAGGGCTGATTGACGAAGGCGATGCGAATTTGGGGGCAGCCGCGCTGATCGTCCGGTCGCGCCTGCAAAATAACGAAATCGACGAAGCGGCAAGTTATCTCGACAATCTGATCGGTGAAAACCCCGACAATGACGAGCTCGTCTTCCTGCGCGCCGGTGTTCACGCCATTCAAGGCGAAACCGAGACGACTGAAAAGCTCTACCGCGAAATTCTTGTGCGTGAGCCGCGCGCGGTGAATGTCATCCAGTCGCTCTATTCCTTCTTGCGCCGTTCTGGCCGGGATGAAGACGCCGCCGCCGTGTTGGAAAAGGGACTGACAGACGCACCGGGTGTTCCGTCGCTCATGTGGATCAAAGCAGGCGAATTGGAGAAATCCGGCGATATTGACGGCGCAATTGCCATCTATGAAGACCTCTATGAGCAGGATTCATCGAACCTCATCGTCGCCAATAACCTCGCCAGCCTGATCACAACGCATCGCGCGTCGGAAGAAGAACTTGAGCGCGCCTTTTCCATTGCCCGCAGGCTCAGAAATTCCGATTTGGCGCCGTTTCAGGACACTTATGGCTGGATCGAATACCGCCGCGGAAATTTCAATGAGGCGATCGACCATCTAGAGAAAGCCGCGATTGGCCTGCCTAATGATCCGCTTGTGCAATTTCACTATGGAATGGCGCTGGTCGCGGTCGATCAAAAAGAAAGCGCCAAGACCCAATTGGAACGCGCGCTGGCTATTGCTGGCGATAGTGATCTGCCGCAATTCGATATCGCACGGGAAACATTGGATAAATTGGCCGTCGAGTAATCGTCTGCGCTCCCAACTGTACAAAATTTGTGGCAGTGACGCATCGAATGGGTAATTTTGGTGTTGAACCCAAATCGTGGGATTGCTCCGAATCTGTCTATGTCGGTAAAGTGACTCAGCCGTGACCGGAGCATAACTGAGTCGTGCAAGCCGGCGGACAGAAGGAAACAGTGAAGATGAAACGCATTTTGACCATTCTGGCGATGATCCTCGTCGCCCAGACAGCAACCGCCCAAGATTACCGCGTCCGCGCGGGCGACGTGTTGCAAATTGAAGTTCTCGAGGATCCAAGCCTCAACAGAACCGCGATTGTTTTGCCAGACGGCAAATTCGCTTTCCCATTGGTCGGCACAGTCCGCGCTGGTGGTTTGAGCTTGAACTCGATCAAAGCAGCCCTTGCAGACGGTCTATCGTCGAATTTTGCCGCCTCCCCTACCGTTTTCGTCGGTCTTGCCCAATTGGGTGAGCGGGTCGCAAAAAGTGGCCCAGCCGCACCTGCTACATCTGATATCTATGTGCTTGGCGAAGTCGGGAACCCCGGCAAGCTTTCCGTTGATCAAGGCACAACAATCCTTCAGCTTTTCGCTGAGATGGGTGGTTTTACTAAATTCGCTGCGAAAAAGCGGGTTCAGGTGCGTCGCAACCTAAGTGGTGGTGCGCAACAACTGATTACAGTGGACTATCATTCGCTGGAACGTGGTGCCGAATTGCAAAATGACATCGTCTTGCAAGACGGCGATACAGTCATCGTTCCACAGCGCCGCCTCTTCGAATAGGTTGCGCTATCATATCGCCCTGAGCTAACAAGAATAAAAAAGAGGCCGGCAGGTGGGTAAAATACAAAAAAGACACGCAGTGTGGCTTATGCTGCTCGCGACTGTCGCAATGCCATCAGCGGCGCAGGATGCCGCTGGCGGTGGGATTGTGTTGAATTTCGGCGTCGAACAACGGCTCGAAAGTCACACAAACATTGGCCTCAATTCCTCGGGCGGCTCTGCCAGAACATTCGCGACCACCCAGCTGTCCTTCGGGCTTCTGTCGGAAACCAACATCGACAGGCTCAGCATCGACACCTCCACATCGCTGCGCGTCGGAACAGGCAACACCGAAACGCGGCTTGATGATCTGAACACGCGCTTTTCATATCGCCGCGATGTCGGACACGCTGATTTGTCGGTTTCTGGCCGTTACAAAGAAGGCTCAATCGAATTTACCCGCGTGTTTGAAGACTTCATCGACGCAGACGGCTTCTTTGATCCTCCCGACGATCTCGCTGATCTGTCAGGGACCGGTGATCGCACCACCTACGCGCTGAATGCTGAACTCAATGTCATGAAGAACGGCCCGCTTTCCTTGCAGTTCCGGGCCGGAACAAGTGTGCTGAGCTATGAAAACGCCACGACCCTCTCGCTGGTCGATACAGAGCGCTACAATCTCGGCGTCACAGCTTTCATGCGCTTCAATGAAGTGATGGATGGGGAGCTGTCTTATGATTTCGACAGCTTTGACTCGGAAGATATCGACCAACTGCACCGCGACACCCGTGAAGCGCGGTTCACGCTCGGCTATGATTATTCCGAGACCGTGCGCCTGACCGGCTATCTGGGATATACCGAAGTCGAAAGCGCCTCCGGCATTGGCGCCGCGCGATCAACACGCGTTCGCGACGGGTTCACAACCGGGCTTGGCGTCATCTATGAGCGACCAAATGGCGCAATCACCGCAAATATCGGCACCGAGATCGACGAGAATGGCCGCAGACTAAGCTATGACATCGGTCGCAGCTTCGTGTTCAAGGAACAGACCATCTCGATGAGCATTGGTCAGATCCGCGAAGACAATGGCGAAACCGCCGTCACCGCGTCGCTGAATTGGCAGCGCGAGTTGCCGACCGGCTTTATCTCCACACAGCTGAGCCGAGGGATCGCCACGAATAATGGCGATGACAGCACGCTCGTTCTGCGCATTTCTGCCAATTACCTGCATGATATCAATGACTTGTCGAATTTGACGCTGTCTGGCTCTTACGCCAGCGAAGAAGATATCGGCGGCGGCAATCTGGCAGAGCGCGCGGATCTTTCGGCGACTTACAATTACAGCCTGACGCCGGATTGGGCGCTCAGCACTGGCTACCGCTACGAGATGCGCAACGCGACAACGACGCCGTCAGCAGATGATCATTCGATTTTCATCTCGCTGGGCCGGGATTTCTCCATTCGTCCGTAATCCCGACGCATGACTGCGAGATCCTACCCTGCTTGGGGTAGAGTCTTCGTGAACAGTCTGTTTTTTGCCATCAAGATGCTCGATTCGTGAGGCAGATTCGTGTATGAACCGAGTTAGCCGGATCGGAGACGTTCCGGCGCTTGTATTTTTAAGTAACCGTTTGGGCGTTGTGACATGTCAGCCGCCGACTACGAAGATCGCTCTTTCAATATGCCGTCCAGCGTTCAGATGCAGCCAATGGGGCTGTTTTGGATCGCATTGGTCATCGCGTCCAGCTTGCCTATCTTCTGGATGGGCTTTGAGAGCCTTGCGCGCGCTTGGGCGACCCCTGAATACAGCCACGGCCCGCTGATTCCTCTGATCTCGCTCTATCTTTTCTTGCGAGAGCTGCGCAACGCCCCCGCCCATGACCCATCCGAGCCCGTGAACCGAACGCCCGGCGTCATCGTGCTGGCCATCGGCCTGATTATTGGCATTTTCGGCAATATGGTCCGAATTCCGGACATCGTGACCTATGCGTTCATCATCTGGACCTCTGGTCTGGTGCTTATCAGCTTCGGCTGGGCGCGTGGCATCAAGCATCAATTGCCGGTCTTCCACCTTATTTTCATGCTCCCCCTGCCCCAGTTCCTGTACTGGCAGATGACGATCTTCCTGCAAGGTATCAGTTCCGAGCTGGGCGTATGGTTCGTGCGCATGGCCGGCGTGCCAGTGCATCTGGAAGGCAATATCATCGATCTGGGTGTCTATAAGCTGCAAGTGGCCGAGGCCTGTTCCGGCCTGCGCTACCTGTTCCCGATCCTCAGCTTCTCCTACCTGTTCTCGATCCTGTATCGCGGGCCGATCTGGCATAAGGCCGTTTTGCTTCTGGCCGCCGCTCCGCTCACCGTTTTGATGAACTCGTTCCGCATCGGGATGATCGGCGTCATGGTGAATTCCTACGGGATCGAACATGCCGAAGGCTTCCTGCATTTCTTCGAGGGCTGGGTAATCTTCCTGACCTGTATCGGCCTTCTGTTCCTGATGGCCATTCTGTTGCAACGCCTGACACCGAACCCGCTGCCGCTGGCCCATGCCATCGACCTCGACACCGATGGTCTGTTGCCACAAGCGCAGCGCTTCCTTGGGATCTTGCCCAGCCGCGCGATGATTTTTGCCGCCATCATGTCAATCGCCATCGGCGCCGCCTTCTTCCTCGCACCCGCCTCCGAGCGTGTCGTGCCAGAGCGTGACAGTTTCAGCCTATTCCCCCGCCATCTTGGCGCGTGGAGCGGTCAGCATTACCGCCTTGAGCCGGAGATCGAGGCCGTGTTGGGCGCAGATGACTACATCAACGCGACCTACCAAAAAGCGGGCGAGACCGAATATGTGAACTTCTTCACCGCCTATTACGACAAGCAAACCGAAGGCTCCGGCATCCATTCCCCGGAAGTCTGCCTGCCCGTCGGCGGTTGGGAGGTCTACTCGCTTGAGCCGTTTGAAATCAGCATGCCGGACACCGTTTATGGCACGTTCAACGTCAATCGCGCGGTGATCGAAAAAGGTCTGTCGCAGCAGGTCGTCTATTACTGGTTCGACCAACGCGGCAAGCGCATGACCAACGACTACGCGGCCAAAGCCTCCGTTGTTTATGACAGCCTGACACGCGGGCGTACGGATGGCGCGATGGTGCGTTTCGTCTCACCCATTGGCGAAGGCGAAACACCGGCAGATGCCGATGCGCGGATCCAGCGCTTTATGGCTGAAATGCTGCCGCGCCTGCCCCGCTTCGTGCCGGAATAAGCAGCACTTAGACAAACCAATAAAGACTTGCAGAACGGAATCCCCGCCTGCAAGTCTACCCCATGAAGTTCCCGACCTTCTTCTTCCACGACGACTCGCCGCCTTTGCGCGACCTCATGCCATTGCTGGTGTTAATCGCCGTGATGGTTGTGATCGAGCTGCTTCTGGTCTGCTCTGACTACGGGCTGTTCGGCCCCGCCCGCTGGCGCGGCCTCGCCTATCAATATGGTGGCTTCTGGGCCGGGCTTTTGTTCGATTGGCAACCGAACTACACGGGCCAACCCGTCACTATGTTTGCAAGCTACAGTTTCCTGCATGGCGGGATGAAACATCTGGCGACCAATATGGTGGCCCTGTTTGTGCTGGGCCAGTTGGTCCTGATGCGCATCGGCACGCGCGGCTTTGCGATAATCTATATCTCCACCGCGCTCTTCGGTGCCCTCGCTTTCGGCCTGATCTCGAAGGCTCTGCAACCGATGGTCGGCGCATCGGGAGCGCTGTTCGGGCTGGCGACAGCGCTGCTCTATTTCGACTTCCGCGACCGCTTGCGTCAAGCGCGCAGCGTCATACCGATCCTCCTCATCATCATCGGATTAGTCGTGATGAATGTCGTGATGTGGTACAGTCTCAAAGGCCAAATCGCGTGGGAAACGCATCTGGGCGGCGGCGTCGCCGGATGGATCACCGCGTATTTCTGGGCCCGCGCCTACCCCGAAGAGCGCTAAAGCAGTCGCGTCTCTTCCAACACGTCCGGCAGATCGTTCTCGTACAAGACCACATCATCCGCGCCCAGACCCATAGACGTCACATGCGCCTGCGCGGCACTGAGCGTTGCGACCTCGACAAGCTCAGCGCTCCCCTGCCCTGCGGCTGAGACGAAACTGCCGATCCGGTCCGGGTTGACCACGATGATCACATCGCAAATATCGCCCGCCTCGACGCCCAAGCGCGCATGCGTCTCGTCATGCGCATCGCCCAGCTCTGCGATGCCGGGTGTGACCAAAATCGACCGGCCCCCGCGATTATCCGCAATATCGCGCGCCACGTTGATCGCGTTGCGAAAGCCCAGCTCGTTAGAATTATACGCGTCATCCAAAATCAACGGACCGGCTGCATTTTCCTTCTTTTGCAAGCGGTGCGGGGTCTGTTCGACATATTGCGTGACCAGCGGCAGGTCTTTCGTCCCCTCAGGCGCGACCACATCGCATAGCACAATCGCCAGCGCCGAATTCATCACATTATGGTCGCCCAGAAGCGGCAAAAGATATGTCAGATTGCGCGCACGCGGTTTGCCCTTGAAGCGCAGCGTGATTTCCCAAAACGCATCGACGGTCTTGGCCTGCGTGATCTGCACATCGCAATCCTTACCCTGCCCCACGACAACAACTTTATCGGGGTAGGTTTCGCGCAGTTGATCAAACGGCTCCAGCGCCGCAACGGCCTCGGTCAGGATGACTTTCTCACCATGCGCGCAAATATGCCCGGCCAGTTCCGCCTTAGCGATGGCCGTGTTCTCAAGCGAGCCAAAGCGTTCCGTATGCGCGTGACCCACGGCGGTAACGATGCCGTAAGTGGGCTGCGCAAATTCGCAAAGCCGCGTGATCGAGCCGATGCCGTAAGCCCCCATCTCGGCAATGAAGAACTTATGCGACGGCTGCAAACGCTGGCGAATATGGCGCGTCAGACCCAGCACCGTATTGATCGACCCTCGGCTATAGAATGTCGGCGCCTGAGCGTCCAGAAGCTCTGCTAAAATATGCTTCACCGTCGTTTTTCCGAATGACCCGGTGATGCCGATTGTGACTGGCGCAAGCTCGGCCAGTTTGGCCTTGGCCTCGGCTACATAGCCCTCGTTGATCTTTTCTTGCACGGGTTGCAGCGTCATATTCGCGCCGATCAAACACAAGGGCACGGCCTGCAATGCGACCAACGCCAACAGCGCCCATTGCAAGCTCGCCAAGGCTAAAACGAGGCTGAAGGCGCAGGCGATCCAATAGATCCGGCGCGCGCGGTCGGTCATCACCAGCGGCTTCTTGTAGGTGTAAAGCGTCTCTCGATAGGCGATGGCGGCGAAGGCCGCGGCACATAAGAATTTCGCGAAGTTCGGTACGCCCAGACCCGTGCCCGCAAACAGCAGCACGATCACACAAACAGACGCGATCACATCGAACAATCGCACAGAGATCAGTGCGTCCAGAAACCGCTCCGCATCATATTCCTCTTGCTGGAAATAGACCAACAGCGTGCGCGCCCGGACGACCAAAAGCGCCATAAGCGCTGCGAAGAACAGAAAAGACATCATGCCAGCATATCCTTGATCGTGCGCGCAATCTGCTGCCGCCCGCGCGACAGAACCGAGATATGATCAAGCCCCGGACATTCCGTATAGACCGCATCAGGGATCAGCTTCGCCAACCGCTGGCCAATCTCGGGCGGGGTCTCGGTGTCACGCGCGCCATAGATCAACTGGGTCGGAGTGGTGATGGTCTTAGCACTTTCGGTTTGATCCTCGTTGATCGTCGCCAAAAACACATCGCGCATGCCGATCTCGGCGCTGTGGATGTAGTCAAGACTGCCATATTGACGCTCCAACGCGTCCAGTTCATCGGCGTCCTTGGCGCGGGACTTCTTAAATTTAAACAGCTTTTGGCGCATGTTGCCTTTGAAGATATCCATCTCGGAGCGCGTGCGCGGGATGCCAGCGCTGGCAATCAAAACCAAACCGCTCAGCGCCTGCGGATACTGCACCGCCATGCGCAACCCGATCCGGCCGCCAAAGGAATGACCGACCCAAATATAAGGCTCTTTGAGCTTGGCTGCGAGGACGCTATGTAATTGATCTGCATACTCTTTTGTGCCCCAAGCGGCGCTTGGTGCGGGGGTCGCGCCAAAGCCCGGCAGGTCGATCAGGACCGATCTGGCGATGGGCTCTAGGCTTTCGGCGACGGGGATGAAATCACGGTAAGTACGGGCCCAGCCATGCGCAAAGACCACATTGGGTTTGCCTGCCGCGCCGATTGTGGTGAGTTTCATCGCTGCACCTTGCCTGAATTTGTTTTTCTGATCCGCACGCGTATCACATCTAGCGGCTCGTTACAGGTTTCTATACTCTATATTGAAATTCAACATCTACCCGCAAACAAGAGAGCTTCGCGTCAGACATGGCCAAAAAGATCCGCCTTGCCGTGATATTTGGGGGCTCAAGCCCGGAACATGATGTCAGCGTCGTCTCGGCGCATCAGCTTATGGATGCCGTGGACGTGTCGCGCTACGAGGTCGTGCCGTTCTATCTGAATTTCGAAAACGCCCTTCTGACCGGCCCGAACCTGCGCGACATTTCCAAGTTCCGCCCCCGCCCCGGCGGGTTGAAAGAGGCGGAGTTCTTCTGGAGCGATGCCGGACCTGCCTATAAAATCAAAGGCTTACGCGGTGCGCATCCGATTGATTGTGTATTGCCCGTCTTTCACGGCGCCTTTGGCGAAGATGGTCGCATCCAAGCGCATTTCGAAGTGCTGGGCATTCCGGTCACCGGGTTTTCCGCGATCAATTCGGCAGCCGCCATGCGCAAGGACTTCACAAAGGCCATCGTCAAAGGCTTCGGTGTCAACGTCGTCGATCATGTTCTGGTGCGCAAAGGCGCGAGCGATCTCAAGGCGCATATCAAGGCCGTTCAGGCCAGTTTCGGCTTTCCCGTAATCGTTAAGCCTGCTTCGCTGGGATCAAGCATCGGTGTTGGGCTGGCAAAAACGCCAGACGAGCTTGGGCCTCTGATCTCGATGGTCTTGCAAAAAGACGAGGTCGCGCTGATCGAGCCGCAGGTGCAAAACCTCGTGGAATATAACGTAGCCCTTACAAATCGGGATGGCGAGATTGCGCTATCGGCGATTGAGCGGCCAAAAACCAGCGAAGAGCTTCTTGATTTTAAAGAGAAATATCTCTCAGCCAGCGGTGGCGGCGCGAAGGGCGAGTTCAAACCGTCCGAGGGCATGCTGTCGCTGACGCGCGACATCAATCCGAAACTAAAGCCCGCGATTGCCAAGAAAATCACCCAATATGCCAAGGATGCGTTTGAGGCTTTGGGCGCACGCGGCGCACCTCGCATCGACTTTATGTGCGACGCGAAGACGGGTGAAATCTGGTTTAACGAAATTAACCCTATTCCCGGATCTTACGGGTTTTTCCTGTGGGAAGCGTCAACAGACCACCACATGTTGTTTTCCGAGCTGGTCGATCATCTGGTGTCAGAGGCGATGGGCGACACGGTAAAACGCTTCGATGATCCCGTGCCGCAGGACGCATATTTGCTGCCGAGGTAGTGCCTAATTTTTTAGCGCCTGCGGTTAAGAGTACTTTCCAAAAAGTTAAAATGCCTAATTTTTGTGCAGTAAAAGTTAATGCCGCGTTAGGGTTTGAGGCCTGTGCGGCG
>CAZCEW010000025.1:17044-26276 GCA_964497775.1 uncultured Rhodobacterales bacterium | reverse complement strand
CCTAATTCTTAGATACCCGCTACTTCAGCGCCTGACTTTTCAACGCCAGTGTCTTTTCCCTTAACCACGCCACGAAGCCGCGTGGGTTGGAGGACCATTGTTTGATCTCTTCAGGGTCAAACGGCTCGCCCACGATCGGGGCTTGCGGTTTATAGAGCGCGTGGCGGACCTCGTAGATCAGAAGGCCTTGGCGCAACGTCGCAGACAGCTTGTTGGCGATCTGGTACCAGCGCGAGTTTTGCCCTTGGAAAAATATAGGCACCACAGTCGCGCCCGAGCGTTGGATCATCTTGGCGGTGAACGGGTTCCATTCTTGCTCGATCGCTGGACCGAACATCGTCTCTGATGTGGCCACGACGCCGGACGGGAACAGCACAATCACGCCGCCGTCCTTTAGGTGCTCCATCGCTTTCTTGCGCATCTCGAGGTTCTGCTGAAGCGCGTCTTCTTCATGCGGGAAAGGCACGGGGATCATGAACATATCAATCGCGTTCACACCCGTCAGAAGCGAGCGGGTCAGGATCTTATAGTCGGTGCGTACGCGCCCAATCAGCTCTGCCAGAACCATGCCGTCGACAAGCCCATGCGGATGGTTGGCCACGATAATCACAGGGCCCTTCTCGGGGATACGGCGCAACTGGTATTCGGGCGTTTGCAGCTCGATCCCCATGACTTTCAGCGCGTCCCCCCAAAAGCCTTGGCCGAATTTCACGCCGCCTTTTTCAAACTTGCGGATCAGATAGAGCAAATGGAACTTGCCGGTAAACAGCTCCATCACGCGGATGGTGAAGGCCTTGAACGGGTTGGTGAAGGTGTTGGCGTAAGACAGGTTGCGCTTGTCATAGGGGACGTAGATCTGCTCTTCGCTCGCCCCGTCAGAGGCGGTCGCTTCAGACGAATTGTCTGACGCTGATGTCTTGTCAGCCGTCTTCACCAAATCGGTTTGCAACCAACTCCTCCAATGCATCTGCAAGGCTTTCGGCGTTCTCGCCCGATGTCACCACATCGATAAACGTTCCACGTGAGGCCGCGAGCATCAACAGCCCCATGATACTATCGCCCGACACATCCAGCCCGTCTTTGCTGACCGTAGCCTTGGCGTCATGAGCCTCCACAACTTCCACAAACTGCGCCGAGGCGCGGGCATGCAGGCCCTTTACGTTTACAATTTCGAAGCGGCGTTCAATCATTTTCCGCCTGACCATTAAAGCTATTGATGTATTTGCGCCCTGTTTGCATGGCAATGTCAACCGCTTGGCTCACATCGAGGCTTCGCGATTTGGCCAGTTTGATCAGCATCGGCAGGTTGGCCCCATAGAGAATGCGGCGGTTTTCAGGATTGCACGCGCGAAGCGACAGATTGGAGGGCGAGCCGCCAAACATATCGGTCACGACGATGACGCCGTCGCCTATATCGACCTCGTCGGCGGCGGCACAAATCTCGGCCTGCTTGGTGTCGCGGTCATGGACCTCTTCGATCGTGATCGCGCGGATGCCCTTTTGACGCCCCACCACATGCTCAACGGCGGCCAAATATTCTTTGGCCAACCCTCCATGCGCTACGATGACGATCCCGATCAAGTGCCGCGTCCTTTCAAACCGACGCACCGGATGCGTTGGCCTGCCCTTCCATTTCCCGATGCCTTATAGACACCTGCCACCCTTTATTTGCAAGGGCTTTGCCCAGAATTTCCGCCACGGCAACAGAGCGATGCTTGCCGCCGGTGCATCCAAAACAGATGTTGAGATGTGCTTTGCCTTCTTCTTGAAACGCGGGCAACAGGAACTCGGTAAGTGCAGAAATATGAGCGTAGAAATCGCCAAACCTCGGGTCCGATTGGACATACTCCGACACATCGGCGCTTTGGCCGGTCTTGGCACGCAACGCCTCTTCCCAATGCGGGTTTTTCAGGAACCTGCAGTCAAAGACGATGTCACCGCCACGTGGCAACCCGCGTTTATACGAGAATGACTGCAGCGAGATAGCCAGCGCCGTGCTGTCGCGCACCGCGAACCAGCGTGCAATCTCGGCGCGCAAATCATGCGGAGACAGCTCGGACGTGTCGAGCAGGAACTCCGCCTCTTTGCGCACGGGCGCCAGAAGCTCGAATTCTTTCTCGATGCCTTCGCGCGGCGCACCGTTTGGCGCCAGCGGGTGCCGCCTGCGTGTCTCCGAGAAGCGGCGCAGCAGAACATCGGCGCGCGCATCGAGGTAAACCAAATGCGCCTCGACATCCGGATTGGCGGTTAGCGATGAGAGCAGCTCAAGCATAGCGGGTGCAGAAAAATCGCGATTGCGCGGATCGACCCCAAGCGCCAACGGTTTGGCCAAGGGGCCCGATAGAAGTCGCGGGATAAGCGACAGGGGCAAGTTATCAATTGCCTCAAACCCCATATCTTCCAGCGCATTGATCGCCGTTGTACGACCCGCGCCTGATGGGCCGGTCACAAAAACAAGACGGTTGGGCTCGTGCGGAGCAAGGTCAATCATAGCGCGTCCAATAGATCAGCATGCCCCTTAAGATAGTGACAAATCGCGGCAGGGAAATGCGCGGCCTCGACATTGTGAACGCATCTGACCGATTGACCTAAAATGTCGCGCATTTGTGTTTCCGGCAGGCGCGCGGTCTCGGTCACGCTGAGATCGATGATCAATCCCAAAGGTGCGGGATCGCAAAGCCTCGCGGGCAAAAGCCCTACCCCCCGCGCTTCGATCATTTCTGGAAGATGATCCGGCGCACTGAGCCAGACGGCACCGTCGCGAGAGATGCAAAGCGTTTGATCGTCGGCAATCAGCTCCGCACCAAGCGCCATAAGCTGCAAGGCAAGCCCGGATTTGCCACTACCCGAGGGGCCAAGGATCAAAGCGCCCACGCCGTGCAGCGCAACGGCGCTGGCATGCAAACGCAAAACGGAGCCTGCCTCGGCTCCGTTGTCAGTCATGTTCGCAATGTTCATCTCGGATCAAGCAGTCGGCAGACCGACGACGAAGCGGGCGCCCAAGGGCTCTGACGTGATATCGGCGTCTGTTGGCCGGATGTTCTCGGCCCAGATTACGCCGCCATGTGCCTCAATGATCTGTTTCGAGATCGCCAGCCCAAGGCCCGAATGGTTGCCAAATTGCTGTTCAGGCCGCTCTGAATAAAAGCGGTTAAAGACTTTATTGAGCGCCTGTTCAGGAATGCCGGGGCCAGTATCCTCGACCACGACCAAAACGCGGTTGTCGCGACGTCTTGCCCAGATGCGGACGGCGTCACCATCTTCGCAAAACGAGGTCGCATTGGTGATCAGGTTCACGAAGACCTGCGCCAAACGCGCCTCTAGTCCGTGAATAACAATCGGATCGGTCGGCACGTCTTTGACGAACTCGACGCCCTTCTCGGCCGCTTGTTGACCCAGATATTCGGTCAGGTTGTGCAGCATTTTCATCAGATCGAACGGCTCTTCGTCTTCTTTGACCAGTTCGCTGTCCAGACGCGACGCGTTAGAGATATCGCTGACCAAACGGTCCAAACGGCGCACATCATGCTCGATCACTTCGAGCAGACGGTTGCGCTGATCATCGGTTTTCGCCACACGCATCGTTCCCACGGCCGAGCGCAGAGAGGCCAGAGGGTTCTTGATCTCATGGGCGACGTCCGCCGCGAATTGTTCATTGCCCTCGATCCGCTCATACAAGGCCGAAACCATGCCGCGCATGGCACCGGAAAGGCGACCAATCTCATCCGGGCGCGCAGTCAGATCGGGGATACGAACGCGGCTTGGGCTGGTCTTGCGATCATTCCTGTCGCGGCCAAGCTCGGCTGCGGCGGCAAGATCGGACAAAGGATTGGCGATTGTGCTGGCCAAAACGAGGCTCAGCCCGATTGAGACCAGTATCGCGATGACGAACATCTGCAGGACCTGCTCCCGCTCTGACCTCACAAGCTGATCAATCTGGCCCGCAACAGTTGTCACCGCCACGACACCGATTGTCTGCCCGTTTTGCTGGATCGGAGTGGCCACAGAGAAAATGCTACCGCTCGCGCCGTTTTGACCGCTGCGCAATTGCGTGACGCCCGTCGCAGCCTCCGTCAAAAGCTTGCGCGCCTCCTGCTCGCCTGTGATTTCAGGGCCCGGAGCAGGCTGCGAGCCAAGAACGCTCGACATCGAGGTCCAGATAGAATTCAGGAAATTGGTAATAACAGTGCGCCGCCCGTCAGGCCGCAGACCCTCGACACCGGCAATCGGTTCGCGTTCCTGCCCAAAAGTCGTGCCAAGAAGCGCCTCGTCAGGGCCAAAGACATAGACTTCGACGCCGCGAGAGATATCAAGACCTGTGAGCGTCTGGCCCACTTCAAGCCCTGCACCACTTGTCAAATTGGTCGCGCCGCCCGCATCAAGCTGTGCTTCAAACACATCGGCAATCAGCTGGGCCTCAGAGACGAGACCGGCTTCGCGTTGCACAACTAGGCTGTCGCGGAACGGGTTCAGAAACAACACCCCGGCCACAAGTACAACAAGGGCCAGGAGGTTAAATGTTATGATCTTGCGCGCCAAAGGCGAACGGTTCAGCGAAATAAAACTCCGCCGTTCCCTCTGGTTCTTGAGCTCTGACTGCACTGTGTCTTCCGACTCAGTCCAATCCTCCCCCATGACCAGATCCGCATTTTTTGCAGGCCTGTTACTCGCCACTGACAACCTCGACGCGATGGTCTCTGTTACTCTTCGTTGTATCTATATCCGATACCGTAGAGCGTCTCAATCGCGGAAAAGTCGTCATCTGCCGTGCGCATCTTTTTACGCAGGCGCTTGATGTGACTGTCGATCGTACGGTCATCAACATAAACCTGATCGTCATAAGCGACATCCATCAGTTGGTCGCGAGATTTCACGAAACCCGGACGCTGCGCGAGAGCTTGCAAAAGCAGGAACTCAGTCACGGTCAGCGACACGTCATTGCCGCGCCAAGTGACTGTGTGACGCAACGGGTCCATGACCAAATCGCCGCGCACCATTGTCTGAGCAACTTCGCCCTCACCGGCATCATCTTTTTCGATCGCTTCCTTGCGACGCAGGATCGCGCGGATCCGTTCCACCAGAAGACGTTGGGAAAAAGGCTTGCGCACATAGTCATCGGCACCCATGCGAAGGCCAAGCACTTCGTCGATCTCATCATCTTTCGATGTCAGGAAGATCACGGGAACTTCGGATTTCTGGCGCAAGCGCTGCAAGAGATCCATGCCGTCCATACGGGGCATCTTTATATCTAGGACCGCCATGTCAGGCATTTTTCGTGTAAACGCATCAAGCGCGCTTTGCCCGTCATTATAGGTTTCGACTTCAAAACCTTCGGCCTCAAGTGTCATTTGGACGGATGTCAGAATGTTTCTGTCATCGTCAACCAACGCAATTCTCGACATTGGGGTTTCCTTCTCACTGCTCAATTTTGTTTTTCGTCACAATCTGTCTTAGAGGCAGCAGAAGCAATTTGTTTTACCGAATCAGCCACCCTGACAGCCTTATTTCAGTGATTCGAGACTAAAGTTTGACTAATTTGCCGCACATTTGTGGCGATGATAACGCTAACGGAGCGAACTGAACTGGTTCCAAGAGCACTTTCGCGTGGTATATCAAGGGCAACGGTCCGATCGGGTCCGTTGGCATGAATTTGGTGTTTTCATGAATTAAAGATCTCGCGGAGCACCCCTCCGCACTAGGAGCGCAAAATGACGAATGGTCGCGTGAATCCAGCCAAGACGCTGGAATCTCAAGGAATTACGGGACTCGGGGGCGTCTTCTACAACTATCTGGAACCAGCCTTAATTGAAGAGGCTTTAAAACGTGGCGAGGGAACGCTCGGCAAAGGTGGCGCTTTGTTGGTGACAACCGGCAAACATACGGGCCGTTCTCCGAAAGATAAATTCATAGTGCGCACGCCAAGTGTGGAGGATGGCATCTGGTGGGAAAACAACGCCCCGATGGATCCTGACGCCTTCGACAGGCTGCATGCCGATATGCTGGAGCATATGAAAGGCGGCGAGTATTTCGTGCAGGATTTGTACGGCGGCGCCGACCAAGCGCACCGTCTTGATGTGCGCGTTGTCAATGAGCTGGCCTGGCATGGCCTGTTCATCCGTCACATGCTGCGCCGCCCTGAAGCGTCCGAGCTTGAGACGTTCGAGCCTGATTTCACGATCATCAACTGCCCGACCTTCAAGGCCGACCCAGAGCGTCACGGGTGTCGCTCCGAGACGGTTATCACCTTGAATTACGACAAGAAAATCATTCTGATCGCCAATTCCGCCTATGCGGGCGAGAATAAGAAATCGGTTTTCGGATTGCTCAACTACATCTTGCCTGAAAAGGGCGTGATGCCGATGCATTGCTCGGCCAACCACGCGCCGGGCAACCCTGCCGATACGGCCGTGTTCTTTGGCCTGTCCGGCACGGGTAAGACGACACTGTCGGCTGAGCCATCGCGCACATTGATCGGCGATGACGAGCATGGCTGGTCAGATCGCGGCGCGTTCAACTTTGAGGGCGGTTGTTATGCCAAGACCATCAGCCTGTCGCCAGAAGCGGAGCCTGAAATCTACGCCACAACCGAGAAATTCGGGACAGTGATCGAAAACATGGTCTTCGATCCCGACACAAAAGACTTGGATTTCGAAGATGACAGCCTGACAGCCAACATGCGCTGCGCTTATCCGATGCATTATATCTCGAATGCGTCAGATACGGCCCTTGGCGGTCACCCGAAAAACATCATTATGCTTACTTGTGACGCGTTTGGCGTTCTTCCGCCAATTTCGCGCCTGACACCTGCCCAAGCGATGTACCACTTCTTGTCCGGTTTTACCTCAAAAGTGGCCGGCACGGAACGAGGCGTCACCGAGCCAGAACCCACATTCTCCACCTGCTTTGGCGCACCTTTCATGCCGCGCAGGCCGGAAGTCTATGGCAAGCTCTTGCAACAAAAGATCGCCAAACATGGCTCGGTCTGCTGGCTGGTGAACACGGGCTGGACAGGCGGTGCCTATGGAACAGGCTCGCGTATGCCGATCCGTGCGACGCGCGCGCTGCTCAGTGCGGCGCTTGATGGCTCGCTGAACAAAGGCAAGTTCCGCAAAGATCCGAACTTTGGCTTCGACGTCCCTGTCGCGGTCACCGGAGTTGCAGATATTCTGCTCGATCCACGCCGGACTTGGGACAATCCTGAAAGCTATGACCGTCAGGCAGCCAAGCTTGTCGGCATGTTCTCGGAAAATTTCGAGCAATATCTGCCCTATATCGACGACGACATCAAAGCAGCGGCCATCGGCTGATCTGGCGCATGATAATCCGAGAGACGCCCCGGACTAACCTCCGGGGCGTTTTCCTTTGACGGCCCCACATTTCGACCTAACTTGAGCTAAGACATTAATGTTCAATACCGGGTCATTTCACGAATTAATATTGCGCTGCACGTGCAAAGTGATTATCCCTTTTAAACCTGATATATAAGGATTCGACCCATGGCTCATGACGGACAAGACATGACGCATTCTGCATCTGCAAACGCCCTTCTGCCCGACCTCTTGTCGCGGACCGGAGCCGCCATTGCCCCCGTGGAAGATATCCTTACCAAAGCCACCGAAATCGTGCGCGAGACGGTCACGGATAATGGTCGCATCTCTGGCGCATTACTTGAGCAAAATCAAACCTCTGCGCATGGTCTGGCTTGGCTTGCGACATACGCGCAAGCGCTGCGCCAAATGCAGCTATGGGCCGAGAAGCTTCAATCTGATGGCAAATTTGGCGAGGTCGAGCAGCTTCTCCATCAGATCGCGTTTGGCGAGTATCTCTGGCAGATCTATGGCGGCATCCCGATGTCTCAGGGCGAAATTCTGCGCCTGCAAGATATTGGCCTGACCCAAGACGATCAGCGTGGGCTGATGTCCGATGACATCATGACCCTGACCGCTTCAGGCAACAGCCAAGCGGCCCGCACGCGACTGGTCGAGCTGATGCAAGAACAAGCCGCCAACATAACCGTTGGCGCAAGTGGCCTTGATGACGAACTGGAAATGATCCGCGAGCAATTCCGCCGCTTCGCCATCGAGAAGGTCGAACCGCACGCGCATGACTGGCACCTCAATGACGACCTGATCCCGATGGAAATCATCGACGAGCTGGCCGAGCTGGGCGTTTTCGGCCTCACCATCCCAGAAGATCTGGGAGGGTTTGGTCTGTCAAAGGCTTCTATGGCTGTCGTCAGCGAAGAGCTGTCGCGCGGCTATATTGGTGTAGGCTCGCTTGGAACACGCTCCGAGATCGCGGCCGAGTTGATCATCTGCGGCGGCACGGACGATCAAAAAGCCCATTGGCTGCCGCGCATCGCCAGCGGTGAAATCCTGCCCACGGCTGTGTTTACAGAGCCCAATACCGGCTCTGATCTGGGCAGCTTGCGCACGCGTGCCGTCAAGGACGGCGACGACTACACTGTCACCGGCAACAAGACATGGATCACCCACGCGTCGCGCACCCATGTGATGACGCTTCTCGCCCGCACCGATCCTGAGACGACCAATTACAAAGGCCTGTCGATGTTTCTGGCCGAGAAAACCCCCGGCACAGATGAGGCCCCTTTCCCGACGGAAGGCATGTCTGGCGGCGAGATCGAAGTGTTGGGTTATCGCGGCATGAAGGAATATGAGCTGGCCTTTGACGGCTTTAAAGTGAAGGGCGAGAACCTTCTGGGCGGCGTTGAAGGTCAAGGCTTCAAGCAATTGATGCAAACCTTTGAAAGCGCGCGTATCCAAACCGCCGCACGTGCCGTTGGTGTCGCGCAATCCGCGCTCGATATCGGCATGCAATATGCCATCGACCGCAAGCAGTTTGGCAAATCCCTGATCGATTTCCCGCGTGTGTCGGGCAAGCTGGCGATGATGGCGGTCGAAATCATGGTGGCGCGCCAATTGACCTATTTCTCGGCCATCGAGAAAGACAATGACCGCCGCTGCGATCTGGAAGCGGGCATGGCAAAACTGCTGGGCGCGCGCATCGCTTGGGCTTGCGCCGACAATGCGTTGCAAATCCACGGCGGCAACGGTTTCGCGCTGGAATATAAAATCAGCCGCATCCTGTGTGACGCCCGTATCTTGAACATCTTCGAGGGCGCGGCCGAAATTCAAGCGCAAGTAATTGCGCGGCGCTTGCTGGACTAAAGTTCGATATAGACCATGAAACACGGCGTTGCGGCAGGGTCCAT
>CAZCEW010000025.1:14506-16944 GCA_964497775.1 uncultured Rhodobacterales bacterium | reverse complement strand
TGCTGGACTAAAGTTCGATATAGACCATGAAACACGGCGTTGCGGCAGGGTCCATCTCGGTATCTTCGTTGAGATATTCGTTGCAAACCTCAAGCGCGTCTTCATTGGCGCTCCATTGCGACGGGTAGTCATAAGTATAGCCCCAATGGCCAGCACCAGTCGTGGCATAAGCCGTGTAGGACGGGTAGTCGCGCACCATGTTGTGATATTCAACATAGGTTTGGTAGCTCACCGTCTGGCGATCCGTAGGCGCATAATCCGCTGGAAAGAGTTCGGCATAAATCTCGCACCCTGACGCTTCGACCGAAACCTCTCCGGCACAAAATTCCAACGCATATTTGCGCGCGGTCGCGATGTCATTAGCCTCGCGCAGATAGCCGTGCTTGCCGTCAGGGCCAAGGGCGAATGCGCCAAAATAATTGGCCTCAGCAAAAACCTCATAGGCTTCTTTGCCCTCATCGCTCATCACCATGCCGGGCTTGAGGACAGACACCTCATTTTGCGGGCCAAACACCGCCACGGCGTCAGGTTTCGGGGCGAACATGTCATAGACGTAGTTGCCACCGATCAAAAATGCGCCCACCAGCAGGCCGCCATATTTCATCAAGCTCATCGTGATCTCCTCAACACCGATAATTTGGGGTAACATGAGCGTTGAATTCGGGCATCAAAATGGTGGAGAGAGGACAATCCGTTGACAAATGCCCCTCGGGCAGGCGATCTGAGCCCATGTTACGCGCCCTCTCAATCGTCCTAGTTCTGACGGCCTGCCAGTCGGACGAAACCGTCTCTGGCTATGGCGGCGCGGATCGTGTTTGGGTGCTGACCAGCCTCAATGACGCGGCCTTCTCTGCGCGCGCCACGCTAACCTTCCCAGAAGAAGGTAAGATCGCGGGCGAAGCTCCGTGCAACAGCTATTTCGGCGCCCAAACCGCGCCGTATCCGTGGTTCAAAGCTGAGAGCATCGGTGCCACCCGGCGCGCTTGCCCCGAGTTGGACGCGGAAAGCAAGTATCTGGAAGCGCTTTCTCAGGCCACGATCAGCGAGATCAGCGGGGAGATCTTGATCTTATCTAACGATGACGGTCTCTCGATGCTCTTCAGCGCCGAGCCTGCGCCCTAAAGCGATCAATCAGCCTTTGACGCGCCGCAGGCAGTGGCTTGTTGCCCAATTGCGGCGCCATCCAAGTTGTTAAGAAATGCCCCGTGGTCGTCAGAGCTTCCAGCAATCCGGCGCGAGACCCGTCGCCTACCCCGCGCAGGCAATCAGGCAAAGGCAACAACTTGCTTGCCCATTCCCCCGCCGCCCCGCGCGACACTGCACGGCCGGTTTTGGGGGAGACATAAATCAGCTCTTGGCTTGATCCGGTGACGGCGCAGCTTTGCAGATCAAGACCGAAGCCCATATCTTCAAGAAGCGCTAACTCCCATTCCAGATAGATCAGTGGCCAGTCCTCGCGCGCGCCCAAAGCGTCAAACAAATGCAACGAACGCGCATAGAGTTCGGGATGCGGATCGCGTTCAGCCAAAGCGAAGCTGAGCAGGCCGCAGATTGCGTTCATCCCAGCCAGCGCCTCGCGGTCGTCCATCACGCTGGCCGCGCGAGATTTCAAAGGCTCAACCGCGAAGGAGCCCAAATGGTCCTCAAGCCGCGCACGCCAAGTCACATCAAGCTGCGCGCCGGGCTGTAAAATCGGTGCAAGTTTGCGCGACGCCCCACCGCGCACGACGCCCGCGTGTCGGCCATAATCCGGCGTGAACACTTCGATAATCGCCGCGTTTTCTCCGTGGCGGCGGACAGCCAGCAAAACGCCTTCGCTGCGCCACTCCATCCGCTCAGGCCAATCCCGGCTCGTCCAGCAAATGCCGTCCGGCCTTGTCTTCAACCTCAATCACCCAAAGATCAGGATCAAACTCGCGCTGCTTCGAGATCGCCGCATCAACATCGCCGTCCGCGCCGTCGGAGAGCACCATCCAAGCGCGCTCCCCCGACATCAAATCGAATGAGCGCTGATAGGCCACCGCCTGCCCGTCCAGCGTGTTCATCTTGATCAACACTGCCCCCGCCGTGCCATCACCGCGCGAGGTGACAAAAGCTGGGATATTCTGCAACCGCAACCGCGCCAGATAGGCTTGTACCCAAAAATCAGACGTCAGGCGGCTACTCACGACGACCCCGCCCGCTTGAAGAGATGAAAAGAATAATCCTCGCCCCAATCAAACAAGACGCAATTACGAACGCTAGGAAGAAGAACCGCCGCGTGTATTCGCCACTAAAAACGACATGGATCACGAACGTCAGAACCAATAACGAAAAGATAAATGGAGATGGTCGCTCGACCGTATCGCGAAGTTTCTCTCTGATCCATTCTGAGACGCTCACGTCAAGAATTCCCGTCCTTAAAATCAAGCCCCATCTCGGAATAGCGCTCGCTTTCT
>CAZCEW010000025.1:0-14406 GCA_964497775.1 uncultured Rhodobacterales bacterium | reverse complement strand
TCAAGAATTCCCGTCCTTAAAATCAAGCCCCATCTCGGAATAGCGCTCGCTTTCTTCCAGCCAGTTGGGTCGGACTTTCACTTGCAAGAACAAATGCACTTTGCGGTCAAGGAATGTGACAAGTTCTTCGCGCGCGGCTTTGCCGACCGCCTTGATCGTCTCACCCTTATTGCCCAGCACGATGCCCTTATGGCCGTCGCGGACAACATAAATCACCTGATCGATCTTGACCGAGCCGTCTTTGCGCTCTTCCCAAGCCTCGGTCTCGACCGTCATTTGATAGGGCAATTCCTGATGCAAGCGCAGCGTCAGTTTCTCGCGCGTCATCTCGGCTGCGATCATACGCATCGGCAAGTCGGCGATTTGGTCTTCGGGGTAAAGCCACGGGCCTTCCGGCACTTCACCTGCGAGCCATGCGCGCAAAGTCTCCACGCCGTGGCCCTTCTCGGCGGAAATCATAAAGGTTTCAGCAAATTCGAACGCGTCATTGAGCTGCTTGGTCAGCCCCAAAAGCGCGTCAGATTTCACCCGGTCGATCTTGTTGATCGCAAGCACGACTTTCGCGCCGCCTGTGCGCTCTGCCAAACCATCCAAAATCGCCTGCACCCCGTCGGTGACACCGCGATGCGCCTCGATCAAAAGGACGACAACATCGGCATCGGACGCGCCCGACCACGCAGCCGCAACCATTGCCCGATCTAGGCGGCGGCGCGGTTTGAACAGACCCGGAGTGTCGACGAAGACCAGTTGCGACTGGCCTTCCATCGCGACGCCACGAATGCGCGCGCGGGTGGTTTGCACCTTATGCGTGACAATCGAGACCTTCGCGCCGACCATACGGTTAAGCAGCGTCGATTTCCCGGCATTGGGCTCCCCGATCAGAGCGATAAATCCTGCGCGTGTCGCTTCCGTCATGTACCCAAACTTTCCAATAATAGCTGTGCGGCCAAATGCTCTGCCAGCCGCTTCGAGCCTGCTTTGGCGCGCGCCGTCTCCCCTGTGGCGACTGCGACCTCGATGGTGAACTCGGGCGCATGGTCCGGCCCTTCGCGCGCAATGACCTCGTAGCTGGGCGGTGTTTCGCCGCGCGCTTGCGCAAATTCCTGCAAGGCAGATTTGGCGTCTTGCGCATCTTCGTCAACAGCCGCGATCTTACTGGCCCATAAACGCAAGATCAGACTGCGCGCGGCCTCGAACCCGCCATCCAGATAAACAGCCGCAATCACCGCTTCCATTCCGTCGCCCAGAAGCTTGTCACGCCTGCGCCCGCCCGACTTCATCTCGGATTTGCCCAGCTTCAAAACTGCGCCCAGATCAATCTCGCGCGCGACTTCCGCGCACATCTCTTTGCGCACAAGCGCATTGAAACGTGGCGCAAGGATGCCTTCGGCGGCTTGCTCATCCTCGCTCAGAAGCGCCTCGGCCATCACGAGGCCCAAGACCCTGTCGCCCAGAAATTCCATGCGTTGATTGTCGGGCCGTGTGGGTGATGAAATCGACGGATGTGTCAAAGCTCGGATCAGAAAATCAGGCGTTGCGAAATCATGGCCTATCCGCTTGCAAAACCTCGCCAGATCAGAGGACAGCTTAACCACGCCTAATCAATCGCCTTGAAGAAGCGATCCCCGCGCCATGTCCAAAAATAGAGCATCCGGCTGCCAGCCGACGAGAACATGATCCGGTCCGCACGGCCCAGAAGGTTCTTGAACGGCACCATGCCAACACCGCCACCGGCTTGTGGGAAGCGCGAGTCGATGGAGTTGTCGCGGTTGTCGCCCATGAAGAAGAAATTGCCCTCTGGCACCGTGAAAACGGGCGTATTGTCTGCTGCCAACCCGTCATAGATGTTGAGGATCGAATGGCTCACACCGCCCTCAAGGGTCTCAATCGACTTGGCCTTGGTGCATTCAGCCCCAATCCCTGTGGCCCCGTTCGAGCATTGCGGGAAGCCGCCAACCGAGCCTTGCGCCTCGTAGGTTTCGACAAAATCACCGACCGGGTTTTGCGCCTGCGCCGCGCCGTTCAAAAACACGACGCCGTTCTTAACTTGTACGCTGTCGCCCGGCATGCCGATGACGCGCTTAATATAGTCCTGCCCGCTGACAGGGTGGCGAAACACGACAACATCGCCACGCTCTGGCTCAGCGCCAAAGATGCGATCCGAGATCGGGCAAAGGCCGAAAGGACAAGAATATTGCGAGTAGCCATAGGCCATCTTGTTGACGAATAGAAAATCGCCAACCAGCAACGTGTCCTTCATCGACCCTGACGGGATCCAGAAGGGCTGAAAGAACAAGCTGCGGAAGACAGCGGCAATCGCCAAGGCGTAAACCACGGTCTTGACGGTTTCCATAATGCCGTCTTTGGATTCTTCGCTGCTCGACATACCCGACCCTTAATTTGCTGTGGTTGCTACATGCTGACTGAGACGGGTGAAGTCAAGGAAACCCATGATCACAAAGGCCTCGCCTCGATCACGACAAAGGCCTGCGCCCATGGGTGATCGTCGGTCAGCGTCACGTGAATGACCGCCTCATGGCCTTCTGGTGTCATCTCAGCCAACCGCTCCGCCGCCCAGCCCGTGACCTTCATCACCGGCTGGCCTGTGGCCAGATTGGACACCGCCATATCTTTCCACGAAATCCCCATGCGCAACCCGGTGCCCAGCGCTTTGGAACACGCCTCTTTCGCAGCCCAGCGCTTGGCATAGGTCCCGGCCGTATCTTTGCGTCGCTCGGCTTTGCGTTGTTCAATCTCCGTAAAAACCCGATTGCGAAACCTGTCGCCAAAGCGGTCCAGCGTGCCTTGGATACGCTCGATATTGGCCAGATCAGTACCGACACCAAGGATCATGGAACAAGCTTTGCGGTCAGGATCTTAAGCCCCGCCAGCCCAAAAAGGGATGCAAATGTAAACTCGAACACGCGGCGCATTTTTTGATAGCCACGCACGAATGCTCCTGTTGAAAACAACAACGCATAGCCGAAAAAGACGACGCTAGAGACAGTAATAAGCGCCGAGAATGTCTGCCATATGACCGCCGGAGGGGAGGATGGCGGCACGACAATCGCAAAGATCGCACCCCACCCGAAAATCGCTTTAGGGTTCGTCAGATGTAGCAAAAGCCCTTTGCGAAACAAGGCAACCCCATCGCCACGCCGTGCATTGGCCTGCGACAATGGTTTGTCAGATAAGGCCGAGCGCATTGCCTTAAACGCCAGATAAAGCAGATAGGCAGCACCAACGTAGCGCAATATTTCCACGACCCACGCATTGGCCAGCATCAAAGCGCTCATCCCCAAAGCCGCAGCAGACCCCCAAGTGGCCGAGCCGAACACGATGCCCGCCGCAACCGCCAGACCCGCGCTGCGGCCTCGCTCCATCGAGGTGCCTGCGATGGCCAAGGTTGCAGGCCCGGGTGACGCGCCGCCGATGGCCCAAGCGAGCAAGACGACGGCGAGCTCGAACCCTGTCACCCGCGCACCTCGTCCATCAGGCTGCGCATCTCGGCAATCGCGGGCTTAAGCCCAGAGAAAATCGCCTCGCCAATAAGGAAATGTCCGATATTGAGCTCGACCACTTCAGGAAATGCCGCAATTGGGCGGACCGTATCATAGGTCAACCCGTGGCCCGCATGAACTTCCAGCCCGAGCGAATGGGCAAATGTCGCCATTTCGCGCAAGCGTTCCAGCTCCGCATCGCGCTCGTCAAACCGGCCCTCAGCATGCGCATCACAATAGGCGCCAGTATGCAGCTCCACGACTTGCGCACCGATCCGCGCGGCGGCCTCAATCTGGGCACGGTCAGCGGCGATAAAAATCGACACGCGGCAGCCGGCCTCGATCAGCGGCGCAATAAAATGCGCCAGCTTGTTTTCCTCGCGCGCAACTTCCAGCCCGCCTTCAGTCGTGCGCTCTTCACGCCGTTCCGGCACAAGGCAGACCGCATGCGGCTTATGACGAAGCGCAATCGCTTGCATCTCATCCGTTGCGGCCATCTCGAAATTCAGAGGCACGCTCAGCGCCGCCATCAAAGCATCGATATCCGCGTCACCAATATGGCGTCGGTCCTCGCGCAGATGCGCGGTGATCCCGTCCGCGCCTGCGTCTTCGGCCAGTTTGGCCGCGCGCACCGGATCCGGCACAGCGCCGCCGCGCGCATTTCGCACAGTTGCAACATGATCGATATTAACGCCCAAGCGCAGTTTCTCTGACGCGGCCATAGCAGCCTCCGAAATTCAGTTTATCTGAGATCTATCAAGCCACGTTCCCAAAGGGGTCCGCAAGCCTATTCGCCGGGCGTGCCGTCTTCGAGCTTCTTGGCCGCCTTTTTGGCTTTCAACTCAGCCCATTTGGCCTTGAGCCTGCCGCGGCGGCGCTTTTGATACGCCGTTATCACGGGAAGGCTCACATAATAGCAAGTAATCCCTGCGATCAGACCAGGAACAATGCCGCCAATCATATAGGGCAAGAACACTTCATTATAGAAACCGCCCAACCTGTCCCAATGCGCGACATCATCGGTAAAGATCGCGTAGAAATTATCGCGCAAATCGCGCCACGCGCCGGAGAAGCGATGGCCGATATTCATATTCTCTTCGAATTTCGTGCCCAGCAGGAAATGACCTGTCTTGAGCGACACGACCCCGATGGGCAGATAGGTCAGCGGGTTGCCGAAGAACGTGGCCATCAGTGCGGCCAGAATATTGCCGCCAAAGGCTTTGGCGAGACCTGCTGCAATGAAGAAATGGAAGCCGTAGAATGGCGTGAAGGTCGTAAACACCCCAAACATAACCCCGCGAGAAATCCGGTAAGGAGAATCCGGCAAGCGCCGCACCCGGTGCTTTACATATTGCGCCGCACGCGCCCAACCCCCTTGGGGCCACAGCAGATGCAAGAGCCATAAGGCCCAGCTCTTTGGTGTGCGACGTTTGAAAACCACCTTGGTTCGTCCAATTCCTAAGTCCCGAGCAGCTTGGGCTCGGGTGTTACGTGTTACGGCTTGCGGCCCATGTCCCGATATCTCTCCAAAGATGCGACATCGCTTTCCGCCTCGATGGCGGTCATCACGGCATGGAGATGCTCGTCATCTCTTACCTCTACATCAATAAGAAGCCTAAAATAGTCCGGCTTTCTGTCAACAAAGTGCAGATCAGAGATATTGGCCTTTTGTTCACCGATAAGTGTACAAATCCGCCCCAAGACGCCGAACTCATTGCTGATCGTGAGGTTGAGCGTCACCGCATTATTCGCAGCGTGGCGTCCTTCATGCCAATGCAGATCAAGCCAACGGTCAGGTTGTTCTTCCAGCTCGACCAGCGCTTCGCAATGAATTGCATGCACGAAAACGCCCGCGCCTTTATGTTTGATGCCCACGATCCGCTCGCCCGGCACCGGCAAGCAACACCCGGCGCGGGTGATCAACACACCCTCTGGCAGCCCAATAACGGGGCGCTTCTTGTCGACATTTGGCACGTCCGAGCTTGCTGCAAGCTCAGGATAAATCGCCTCGACCACCTCACGCGCCGACAACTCGGTCGAGCCCACAAGCTCCAAGAGCTGCAAAGCATCTCCTACATTGAGCTCTTTGGCAGCCGTTGCCAGCGCTTTATCCGTGGCCTTCTTGCCAATATGCTCGAACGCCACGCGGACCAGTTCGCGGCCCAGTTTGATGAAGCGGTCGCGATGCTCTTCACGCAAGGACCGCCGGATCGCCGATTTGGCGCGGCCGGTGACGGCGATATCCATCCAGGTCGGTTGCGGCTTTTGGCCTTCCGCCGTGATAATATCAACCGATTGCCCGTTTCTCAGCCGCGTCCAAAGCGGCACGCGCAACCCGTCGACCTTGGCACCGACGCAAGAGCCACCAATCCGCGTGTGGATCGCATAGGCAAAATCCAAGGGCGTTGCGCCGCGCGGCAGTTTCACGACCTCGCCTTTGGGCGTGAAACAAAACACCTGATCGGAATACATCTCAAGCTTCACATGCTCGAGGAAATCATCATGGTCCTCGGCCTGATCAAACCGCTCATTCACGCTCGACACCCAAGCGCCGGGGTCAACGGCAAAGGGGTTTTCGACACGTTCACCATCGCGGTAGGCCCAATGCGCCGCCACGCCAGCCTCGGCCACTTCATGCATCTGGCGGGTTCTGATCTGAACCTCGACCCGCTTACCATCGCGCCCCGACACGGTTGTGTGGATCGAACGGTAGCCATTCGATTTCGGCTGCGAGATGAAATCCTTGAACCGCTCGGGCACAGCGCTCCAACGGCGATGGATCGCGCCAAGGACACGGTAGCAATCTTCCTCCGATCCGGTAATCACGCGAAAGCCGTAGATATCGGACAACCTAGAGAAGCCCTGCTTCTTCTCTTCCATCTTGCGCCAGATCGAAAACGGCTTCTTGGCGCGACCGTATACATCGCCTTCGATCTCCGCCTTGAACAGCTCTGCGCGGATGTCTTCGGTGATCTTGGGCACCAGATTGCCAGTTTCTTTTTGCAAGGTGATGAAGCGGCGAATGATCGAGGCGCGGGCTTCAGGGTTGAGCACCCGAAACGCCAGATCTTCCAGCTCTTCGCGCATCCAATGCATCCCCATCCGGCCCGCCAAAGGCGCATAGATATCCATCGTCTCGCGCGATTTCTGAACCTGCTTTTCAGGGCGCATATGCTTGATCGTGCGCATATTGTGCAACCGGTCGGCGAGCTTGACCAAGATCACCCGCAAATCCTTCGACATCGCCATGAACAGCTTGCGAAAATTCTCGGCCTGCTTGGTCTCGGTATTGCTCAGCTGCAGATTGGTCAGCTTCGTGACGCCGTCGATCAGCTCCGCGATCTCGGTGCCAAATCGCTGCTCCACCTCTGCATAGGTCGCGGGCGTGTCCTCAATTGCATCATGTAGAAGCGCCGTTACAATCGTCGCGTCATCCAATCGCTGCTCGGTCAGCAAAGCGGCAACTTCGACAGGATGCGTGAAATACGGATCGCCTGAATGGCGCAACTGGCCCTCATGCATCTGCGCACCAAAGGCAAATGCATCACGGATCAAATCGTCATTGGTATTGGGATTGTAGCTGCGGACCAGCGTGATCAGATCGTCTGCTTTGATCATATATGGCCCGCCACTGGGTAGAGGTTTTACTTGGGCTCCTGCGCTTCCATCAAAGCACGCAGAAGTTTTTCCTCGGACATATCATCCTCGGCCGGCTTGTCTTGCTCAACACCCATCAAAAGCGCCATCGCGTCTTCTTCCGGCTCATCAACCTCGATCTGCGTCTGATGGCTCTCGATCATCCGCTCACGCAGCTCATCGGCGGTCTGCGTCTCATCAGCGATCTCGCGCAGAGACACGACAGGATTCTTGTCATTGTCACGATCCACAGTGATCGCGCCACCCGACGCAATCTCACGCGCACGATGCGAGGCGAGCATCACCAGCTCGAACCGATTGGGAACTTTATCAACGCAATCTTCAACCGTCACGCGGGCCATGTGCAGACTCCATCCATCATATGGGAATATCAGACCCTTCAAGTAGGGCCAGAATCGTTGGATTACAACCGCAAAAACCCCAATCCCAAAGGGTTTTGACCGCCAAATGAGCCAAAAACACTCAAATGACGCCACGCAATCGGATTTGCTTTGAACACTCACTTGCGATATGGTTTGGCCAGGAGCGCCAAGTCCGCTGGCCTTTACGCTTCCAACTCTTCCGAAAATCAAACACTCCCCAGACTGTAAGGAGATCAAAATCATGACAAACATGATTGAACGCGCGGCTGCGCTTGCGACCGCACGACATGACGGACAATGGCGCAAGGGCGCGGTAAAACTACCCTATGTGAGCCATTGCCAAGAGGTGGCACAGATCGTGTCAGATCACGGCGGCACAGAGGCCGCAATTTGCGCGGCGTGGCTGCATGACGCTGTTGAAGATACGCAAACCACGTTCGACGAACTGAGCGCGCTTTTCGGCGCGGAGGTAGCAGACTTGGTCGCAGAAGTGACCGATGATCCCAAACTGGACAAGACCGCCCAGCGCGCCGCTCAGATCGCCAGTGCTGCGCATAAATCGCCTGAAGCGGCGATGATCAAAGCCGCTGATCAAACTTCGAACATGCGCTCGATCGTCACTTCTGATCCGTTTTGGCCGCGCGCCAAAGCGTTGGACTACATCCGAAAGGCCGAGGCTGTCGTCAACGCACTGCCAATCAGCGACCCGATGCGCCAGACATTCGAGGATGCGGCCAAGGCGGCCCGAGAAAAAGTCTCCACCTTCGCCTAAAGCGCTACGACCGTTTGCAACTCATCCGGGGGCAGCTGGTCACGCAACTGAGTGACCGTGAGCCCCAACACCGGATGCACCCAATCAGGTGCGATCTCCGCCAGTGGGACCAAGACGAAAGCACGGTCCTGCATCCGCGGGTGCGGTAAGATCAACCTATCAGGCGTATCGGACTTTTGCCGCTCCAGCTCCAGATCATGCCAGCGCTGCCAAACATCGCGATCAGGCAGGACCTCTTCACCGAGGCTCAGCAGATCCAGATCAAGACTGCGCGCGCCCCAACGCTCGGACCGCTCGCGACCAAAGCTGGCCTCCACCTCGTGCAAAACTTCTAAAAGTGCACGCGCAGTCAGCGTCGTCTCCACCTCAACAGCAGCATTGATGAACTCGGGCCCACTGCCCACCGGAAAGGCCGGAGTACGGTAAAAACGGCTCTGTGCTACGATACGCACCGAATCGCGTGAAAGCCGCACCAGCGCTTCACGAAGCGTGAAATACGGAGCCCCCACAGGTGACGTCGCGTTACCACCCAGTGCAATAAGCGCGCTTTTTGCGCAATTGGTTAACAGAGCGGGTTGTTCCATCGCGTTTTTTCCTTATTCTCGCCGATGGGTTTCGCCACCCATAGCCACTCACACTCACGGTTCATATTCCGGCGACGCCCACATCGGAAGGACATTTGATGTTTTACAAAGACGAACGGCTTGCGCTGTTCATTGACGGCTCGAATTTATACGCAGCCGGCAAGTCTTTGGGGTTTGATATTGATTACAAGCTCCTCAGACATGAATTCATGCGACGAGGAAAGATGTTGCGTGCGTTTTATTATACAGCGCTCCTAGAAAATGACGACTACTCGCCAATCCGACCACTCGTGGATTGGCTTCACTATAACGGCTTCACCATGGTCACTAAACCGGCCAAAGAATATACGGATCGCGAAGGTCGCCGGAAGGTCAAAGGCAATATGGATATCGAACTTTGCGTCGATGCCATGGAGCTTGCGCCCCATGTCGATCACATCGTTATCTTCTCAGGCGATGGTGATTTCCGCCCGCTTGTTGAGTCGGTGCAGCGCAAAGGGGTTCGGGTATCGGTGGTATCCACGATCCGCTCCAACCCGCCAATGATCTCTGACGAGCTGCGACGCCAGGCCGATAATTTCATCGAGCTGGACGAGCTGCGCGACGTGATCGGCAGACCACCGCGCGACGACGACCCGCATGAGGCGCGTCAGGCAGAACACGCTGACTAAAAGACAATATCCTTCGCCGAGCATATCTCTCGGCGGAGGATGAAGCGCTTGCAATCTGCACCTATCTCCGCCCTAGTGAGGCGCGGGCAATCTCGCCCCGTGCAGGACGCCAGAATGCAAAAACACTCCGCATCGCGCGACACGGACCTGACGACAGGCCCCATCTCTTCGCATTTCGCATCGCTGGCTATTCCGGCAGCGCTCGGCATGGTCTTTGCCACGCTCTATAACATCGTCGACATCTACTTCGCAGGCAAACTCTCGACCGAGGCGCAGGCAGGTCTGGCCATCGGCTATCAGGCGTTTTTCATCATGATGGCTGTGGGCTTCGGGCTAGGCTCGGCGCTCAGCGCATTGGTGGGCAACGCCAAGGGGCGCAAAGACAGGGCCGAGACGCGGCGCTACATTGCGCAAGGCGCGAGCTACGGCGTGCTTGCCACGCTGGCATTAATGATCCTCGGGTTCTGGAGCGGCCCTGCTCTTATCGCGCTTGTGTCCGAACCTGGCGGCTACCGCGATGCGGCGACGGGCTATTTCTACTGGTTGCTTCTCGCCCTGCCCGGTTTCTTGATGGCCTACGGCCTCAACGGCGTGCTGCAAGCCCATGGCGACACGGTCACGATGCAACGCGCTTTGATGTTTGCTTTCTTCGCCAATGTCATTCTCAACCCGCTGTTGATGTTCGGCCTGCCCGGCATCTGGGGCGGGATGGGCTTTAACGGCATCGCCTTGGCCACGATCATCAGCCAGACGGGCGTGATGATTTTCATCCTCAGGCGCGTGTCGCAGCTTGATGTCATGGACAATGCTCAGCGCTCCGAATTCATCCCCAACCGCGCGGATTTTCGCGCCATCACCGCGCAATTGATCCCCACAAGCAGCGCCATGATCGTGATGTTTGCGGCAGGTTTCGTGGTGCAATTCGCGCTCAAAGGTTTCGGCGAGCATGCCATCGCCGCTTACGGCGTCGCACTCAGGGTAGAACAAATCTTGCTGCTGCCCGTCCTTGGTATGACCGGCGCGCTATTGCCCATTGCCGCGCAAAACTTCGGCGCGGAGAAATATGAGCGCGTGCGCGAAGCCCTGTTCTTTTGCTGGAAACTCGGCTTCGCCATGAGCCTCTTCGCGGCCCCCGCCCTGTGGTTCGGTGGCGGCTGGTTCATGCGCCTTTTCACCACGGACCCAAACGTCATCGAAGCCGGTCGCAGCTATTTGCGCGTCGACAGCTTCCTGTTCCCGATCTACATGATGCTGTTCGCGATCAACTCCTTCCTGCAAGCGCTCAAGAAGCCTGTCTGGACGCTTTGGATCAGCCTCTACCGACAAGGCTTTGGCGTGGCATTTTTCATCTGGGTCTTCATCGCCTTGCTTGATTTCGATCTCTGGGGCGTCTGGTTGGGCATTGCGGTCTCAGTCACAACTGGCTGGATCATCGCGCTTTTTGTCGCGCAGATGATCGCGAAAAATCGCATCGGCGGGCTGTGGCGCAAAACCGCGATCTAACTGGACCTCAACCGCGCAAGACATTACCTCTAGGGCAGCCAGCCGGAGAGTATCATGACCAAGTCGCCTTTGACCCTCTATCTTGCCGCCCCGCGCGGGTTTTGCGCGGGCGTTGACCGCGCCATCAAGATCGTCGAACTGGCACTCGAGAAATGGGGCGCGCCCGTCTATGTACGCCACGAGATCGTCCATAACAAATACGTCGTCGACAGCCTTCGCGACCAAGGGGCTGTGTTTGTAGAAGAGCTCGACGAATGCCCCGACGACCGCCCTGTGATCTTCTCGGCTCATGGAGTGCCCAAGGCCGTGCCAGCAGCAGCGGCCAAGCGCGAGATGATCTTCGTCGATGCCACTTGCCCGCTTGTCTCTAAAGTGCATATCGAGGCCGAGCGCCACCACGCCAACGGGTTGCAGATGGTGATGATCGGCCATGACGGCCATCCTGAAACCGTAGGCACAATGGGCCAATTGCCAGATGGCGAGGTGATCTTGGTCGAGACCGTTGAAGACGTCGCCAAGATCACCCCGCGCAATCCCGATAAGCTGGCGTTCATCACACAAACGACGCTGTCGGTCGATGATACCGCCGACATCGTCGCAGCGCTGCATGCCCGCTTCCCCACCATCACCGGCCCGCATAAAGAAGACATCTGCTATGCCACCACGAACCGGCAAGAAGCGGTCAAGGCGATGGCCGCGAAAACCTCTGCGATGCTGGTCATTGGCGCGCCGAACTCGTCAAACTCCAAGCGGCTGGTCGAAGTGGGCGCAAAGGCCGGATGCAGCTACGCGCAGCTTGTCCAACGCGCCACAGATATCGACTGGCGCGCATTGGATGGCATCGACAGCATCGGCATCACCGCAGGCGCCTCCGCCCCCGAAGTGCTGATCAACGAGGTCATCGACGCTTTTAAGGCCCGTTTCGACGTGACCGAAGAACTTGTCGAGACTGCCGTTGAAAATGTCGAATTCAAAACTCCGCGCGTCTTGCGAGAGGCTTCATGATACGCGCCTTGCTGATTATCGCCGCATCGCTCTGGGCCTCGCTGGCTGCGGCACAAGACAACCGCTCGGACCAGATCATTGCCGCGTTTGAGCGTTGGATGGCAACTCAAGGCGTCTCCGAAGGCTCTATCGCGATTTTGCAAGACGGCACGCCTTTGATCGAGAAAGGCTATGGCCGCGAGGCGCAAGACCCCGTCACGCTGGCCAGCCTGTCCAAAGCAATCACCGGCGTCTGCATCGCGATTTTGCAGCAAGAAGGCGTCTTTGATCTCACGTCCGAGCTTTCTGACTTAATCGACGCGCCGGAAGGCTCCGGCAAGCTAGGCCCTTATCTCTCCCACACATCCGGGCTTTGGCCAGATCGGACGCAAAGCATTGATTGGCATCTGCAAGACAACCGCACCCCGCGCCACGCGGACGCCACAAGACGAGCGCTTGCGGGCAAGCGCGAAGATAGTAGCTTTCGTTATAGCAATGAGAATTACGCGATCCTCGGATCGGTCATTGATGCCGTCGCTCAAGACAGCTACGAGGCCGATTGCCGCGCGCTGATCTTGGATCCGATCCAGATCACCACCGCCGCCCTTGACCCTGTTTGGGGACCGCATGGCGCATGGGGTGGTTGGTCGATGTCAGTGGGCGACTACGCCCGCTTCGTCGGCGAGTATTTCGCCAATAGACGCCGCCATATCGGACGCAGCCCTCTGCAATGGCCAACCGCCGATATCGGGCGTGGCAGGCATTATGTTATGGGCGCCTATTACCGCAATCGCCGCGGGACCAACCTGTTTTGGCACTCCGGCAAGTTTTGCTGGGGCGGCAAAGGCCATGGTGCCTCTTTTGTCAGCTATGGTGGCGAGCCCGTCGTTGTGGTCAGCTTCGCCGCCTGCATCGAAAATGACGGCTACGCGGCCTTGGACAAAGCGCTGTTTGAAGCGGCCATGCCGAACTGAGCCCCCGTGACAATCCCGCGCCACCGCTTTACGCCTGACAAAACACCAACCGAGCCGCATATATGCCCAAAACACCCGCCTCCGCTCTGATCCTCGGCCTCGCCGGATTGATCCCGTTTCTCTGGGCGGCATTGGGCCATCTGATGCCGCAACTTTCCGATTGGACAGTGTCGATCTTGGGCCAGCGCTTCGCCGCGTCGCATATGCTGATCGCCTACGGCACTGTCATCTTATGCTTCATGTCCGGCGTGCTTTGGGGTTTTGCCACGGAAGCTTTTGGAACAGCCGCCACCAAAGCCTACGCATTGTCGGTCGTCCCCGCGCTTTGGGCCTTCTTCGCTATCGGTGGCGGCGAGACCCGCGCGACATCTGCCGTGCTCGTAGGCTTCCTGCTGGTCTTTGCCTGCGATTTGCAATTCTCCGCATGGGGTCTGACGCCGTCATGGTGGGTCAAACTCCGCGCCATGCTCACCGGCATCGTCGTGCTTTGCCTGCTGATCGGGATCATCCTATGACCGACAAAGAGACGCTCGCCGCCTATGCGGCCAAAGCAGATGACTACGCCAATAAATTTGCCCGCGCCGAGCCAACCGACGATCTGACGGCCTTCCTGAACGCCGTGCCCAAAGGCGCAAAGCTGCTTGATCTGGGCTGTGGGCCGGGCAATTCCGCCGCACTGATGCGAGATGCTGGCATGGATGTCGACGCGATGGATGCCTCGCCCGAGATGATCGCAATTGCGCGCGACACGCATAACATCGAGGCAAAGCTTGCCAGTTTCGACGCGCTAACCGCCACCGCGCTCTATGACGGCATCTGGGCCAATTTCTCACTGCTCCACGCTCCGCGCGCCGACATGCCGCGCCATCTGAGTGCTATCGAACAAGCGCTGAAACCGGGCGGCATCTTTCATATCGGCCTCAAAACCGGAGAGGGAGAGCAGCGCGACGCTTTGGGACGTTTCTACACATTCTACACAGAAGAAGGCCTGCGCGAATTGCTGGACGCGGCAGGCCTGACCATGACCCACATCCGCCACGGGGCCGAAGCGGGACTAGCTGGAACGGTTGATCCTTACATGATCGTGCGCGCGCATGCCTGAGTTGTTCGCCTATACCGACGGCGCGTGTTCCGGCAATCCCGGCCCCGGCGGCTGGGGCGCGATCTTGATTGCCCGCGATGGTGAGACCGTCTTGAAAGAACGCGAACTCAATGGCGGCGAGCCCCATACCACCAACAACCGCATGGAGCTTCTAGCCGCGATCAGCGTCCTTGAAACGCTCGACCGCCCTTCAACCCTGACCCTTGTCACCGACAGCTCCTACGTCAAAGACGGCATCACCAAATGGATCTATAGCTGGAAGGCGAAAGGCTGGAAAAAGAAGGGCGGCGAGATCAA
>CAZCEW010000024.1:0-26772 GCA_964497775.1 uncultured Rhodobacterales bacterium | reverse complement strand
TGGAAGTTGAGAATAACGGTTATGCCGACATCTTGGCGGAGGTGGCCTGATGGCGCTGGCCGAAGTGAAGCAATCCGCAATGGAGGCGCGCCTGTCCGGGCTGACCATGCCTGAAGGCGGCAAATGGATTGCTGCGGCGCGTGTGGAAGCGCAGGCGCGGCTGCAGGCGATGGGTTTGCCCCATAAGCGTGACGAGTATTGGAAATTCACCGATCCAAGCTCTCTGATAACCGCCGATGCGCCAGCCGCAGATGCGATGGAGCCGGAGGTGAAAGGCGTCTTCGGCGCGCTTGATCGCTTGAAGATTGTTTTTGTGGACGGTGTGTTTGATGCCGACGCCTCCGATGATCTGTCAGCGGAGCATGTCGAGATCATTCGTCTGGCTGAGGCTTCAGGTTCCGACATTCATTGGGCGCAGGACATTTACGGCCAGTTGGAACTAAAAGGCCAAACCCCTGTTGAGCGCCCCTTGGCCGCTTTGAACACGGCCTTTGCGACTGACGGTATCTTGATGCGGGTCACAGGGCCCGTCAGCAAGCCTATAGCGTTGATTTACCTGCACAAAGCCAAGACCTCGGATGCGATTTTGCATCACTGTATCAAGGTCGAGAAGGGCGGCGACGTCACGATTTTGGAAAACGGCCCGGCAGCGGCGCGGTTCAACAAATGCATGGAGGTCGACATCGCTGATGGTGCGGCCTTCCACCACGTGCGCGCGCAAGGCCGCGACCACGAACGCCGCGCGGTCACGCATATCTTCGCGCGGCTTGGCACGCAAAGCAGTTTCAAATCCTTCACGCTTACGGCCAATGGCGTGCTGACCCGCAATGAATGCGTCATTGAGCTCACGGGCGATGACGCCTCAGCCCATGTCGCGGGTGCGGCAGTGGGCGACGGCGATTTCCACCATGACGACACCGTGTTTGTCACTCATGACGCGGTGAATTGTGAAAGCCGTCAGGTGTTCAAGAAGGTCTTGCGCAACGGAGCGGTCGGCGTCTTTCAAGGCAAGATCCTTGTGAAAGCTGATGCGCAAAAGACGGATGGCTATCAGATCAGCCAATCGCTTCTGTTGGATGGAGACAGCCAGTTCTTGGCCAAGCCGGAGCTGGAGATCTACGCCGATGATGTCGCGTGCAGCCACGGCTCGACCAGTGGCGCGATTGATGAGGATGCGCTGTTCTACCTGCGCTCGCGCGGCGTGCCTGAGGCTCAGGCGCAAGATTTGCTGGTGCTGGCCTTCTTAGCGGAAGCCGTCGATGAGATCGAAGATGAGGCGATCTCGGAGGATATTCTGGACCGCATGCAAGAATGGCTTGCGCGCAGGCGCGGCTAGGCACATGTCGACCTCTGGCTCCATATTGCGCAGCTACCGCGCACCGCGTGAAGTCTTGCGCCATCACCTGAACACCGGGGCTGGCGAAGAGCGTGCGCTGGCCTGGATCATGGGCGCGTGTGTCTTGTTCTTTATCGCCCAACTGCCCGGTCTGTCGCGCAAGGCGCATCTCAACCCCGATGGGCCTTCCTTTGATGGCTTGATGGGCGGCGCGTTCATGGGCGCGGTTCTGATGGCGCCTTTGATGTTTTACGGCATCGCGGCAATCAGCCATATCGTGATGAAGGCGTTTGGCGGGCAGGGGCGTTGGCTCGATGCCCGTTTGGCGCTGTTCTGGGCGCTTCTGGCGGTCACCCCGCTGGTGCTATTGCGCGGTCTTGTTGCGGGCTTCATCGGTGCGAGCCCGGCGCTGAGCCTGGTGTCGCTGCTGGCTTTTGGTGCGTTTGCCTTTATCTGGATTAGCGGCCTGCTAGAGCTGGAGAGAGGCTAAGATATGCTCGCGACCCTACCTGATCTGATGCGCTTGTCTTTGAGCGACCCGAACGAGGCGGCGAGCCGTCTGTTGCAACACAAGCTCAACCGCAACACGCTGTGGCTGGCGATGGCCCTGATCGTGGTGCTGAGCGTCATTTTGCAGCAGCTGAGCAGCTTTCTGATCCCGGTTTCGCCTGACAAAGTTCTGCTGCCCATTCTGCAATCGCCATTTCTGGCCGTTCTGGTCATCTGGGGCGTGATGGTCTTGATGGTGTTCTGTATCTATTACATCGGGCGCTCTTTCGGGGGTTTGGGCCATTTCGACGGGGCGCTCTCCATCGTGATATGGCTGCAGGCAATCATGGTCGTCATTCAACTGGCGCAATTGGTGCTGCTTTTGACGGTGCCGCCTTTGGCCGTCTTACTTGGATTGGTCGGCGGCGTTCTTTTCTTGTGGCTTCTGGTGAATTTCATCGCAGCCTTACATGGGTTCAAATCGCTTGGCTTGGTTCTTGTCGGCATCGTCGCGTCGATGGTTGGCGTGGCTTTTGGTCTTAGTCTGATCGGCGCAATCTTTGCGGTCGCGATCGGCATCGAGGTGCCAAATGTTTGACGTTCAAGCAATCCGGGCCGACTTCCCGATCCTCGCGCGCGAGGTGAATGGCAAACCGTTGGTTTATCTCGACAATGGGGCCTCGGCGCAAAAGCCGCAGGTGGTGATCGATGCGATCACCAACGCCTATACAAATGAATATGCCAACGTCCATCGCGGCCTGCATTACCTGTCCAATCTCGCCACAGACAATTACGAGGCAGTACGCGGCAAGATCGCACGCTTCCTCAATGCCGGCTCCGAAGATGAGATCGTTCTAAACTCGGGCACGACCGAGGGGATCAATACGGTCGCCTATGGCTGGGCCATGGCGCATCTGCGCGAGGGTGACGAGATCATCCTGTCGATCATGGAACATCACGCCAATATTGTGCCATGGCATTTCCTGCGCGAGCGTATGGGCATCAAGCTGGTTTGGATTGATGTAGACAGCAATGGCGATCTGGACCCTGCTAAGGTCATCGACGCGATCACGCCGCGCACAAAGCTGATTGCAATCACGCATCTTTCCAATGTGTTAGGCACGAAAGTTGATGTAAAAACCATCTGCTCCGAGGCGCGCGACAAAGGCGTGCCGGTTCTGGTCGATGGTTCGCAATCTTCCGTGCATATGCCGGTCGATGTGCAAGATCTGGGCTGCGATTTCTTTGCGATTACTGGCCATAAGCTCTATGGGCCATCTGGCTCTGGCGCGATCTACATCAAGCAAGAGCGTATGGCCGAGATGCGCCCCTTTATGGGCGGGGGCGATATGATCCGCGACGTGCAGCGCGACTTGGTTACTTATAATGACCCACCAATGAAGTTTGAGGCCGGAACGCCCGGTATCGTGCAAACGATCGGGCTTGGTGTGGCGCTCGACTATTTGATGGGCGTCGGCATGGATAAGATCGAGGCGCATGAGGAAACCCTGCGCGACTATGCCCGCACTAAGCTGGACGGGTTGAACTGGCTCAACGTACAAGGGCAATCGGCCAGCAAAGCTGCGATCTTTTCTTTCACGCTTGAGGGGGCGGCGCATGCGCATGACATCTCGACGGTGCTAGATAAAAAGGGCGTCGCGGTGCGGGCAGGGCATCACTGCGCTCAGCCATTGATGGAACACCTCGGCGTCCCCGCCACCTGCCGTGCGTCGTTTGGGATGTATAACACCACAGATGAGGTCGATGTGTTGATCGATGCTTTGCATCTGTGTCACGACTTGTTCGAATAGCCGATTGCGAGCCCGCCCTTGCGCGGCTATAGGATTGAGACAAGCACCCGTAGCTCAGCTGGATAGAGCGCTGCCCTCCGAAGGCAGAGGCCACAGGTTCGAATCCTGTCGGGTGCGCCACTCCACCGGTCTTTTGATCTAGACAATACCCGCCAAGTCGAGATGATCGCTTGACGCTTAGCGGAGGGCAGATAGTGAACATCCTTTTCATCATGTATGACCAGTTGCGTTTTGACTATTTGTCCTGCGCGGGTCATCCGCATCTACACACGCCAAATTTTGACCGCGTGGCCGAGATGGGCGTGCGGTTTACCAACACCTACGTCCAGTCACCTATCTGCGGCGCGTCTCGGATGAGTTTTTACACCGGCCGCTATACCTCCAGCCACGGCGCGCAATGGAACAACTTTCCGCTGCGCGTGGGCGAAGTCACTTTGGGCGACCACCTGCGCAAGCTAGGGATGGAGTGCTGGCTGATTGGCAAGACGCATATGAAGGCCGATGCCGATGGGATGGCTCGACTGGGGCTTGAGCCCGACAGTGAGATCGGCGCAAGACAAGCGGAATGCGGGTTTGACAACTGGATCCGCGATGACGGGTTGTGGGCGCAAGGGCCGGACGGATTTTATGATGACAAAAGAAGTCCTTACAATGCGTATTTAAACTCGAAAGGGTACGAGGGCGAAAACCCTTGGGCCGACTATGCCAATGCAGGCATCACCGATGAGCAGATCGCGTCGGGCTGGATGTTTCGCAATGCCGACAAGCCCGCCAATATCCGTGAAGAGGACTCTGAGACCCCGTGGCTGACCACGCAAACCTTGGATTTCATGGCTGAGAAGAAGGGCCCGTGGTGCGCCCATGTCAGCTATATCAAGCCGCATTGGCCCTATATCGTGCCCGCGCCCTATCACAATATGTATGGCGCAAATCATGTGCCCGCGCCCTCGCGCCATGCGGTCGAACGCGAAAACCCGCATCCTGTTTTTAGAGCGTGGATGGGTAGTAAGATTGGCGAGGCGTTTTCTCGCGAAGAGGTCCGCCAAAAGGTGATCCCGGCCTATATGGGCCTGATCAAGCAATGCGACGATCAGTTGGGGCGCATTCTCGACCAGTTGGAAGCGACGGGGGAGATCAAAGACACGATGATCGTTCTGACCTCAGATCACGGTGATTACCTAGGCGATCATTGGCTCGGCGAAAAAGACCTGTTCCACGAACAATCCGTGAAGATCCCCTTGATCATTTACGACCCGCGCGACAGCGCTGATGTCACGCGCGGAACGACCTGCGATGCATTGGTCGAAGCGATTGATCTGGCCGCGACTTTTGTCGAAGCCGCAGGCGGCGAGGTGCCGTCTCATATCATCGAAGGCCGCTCGCTTGCTCCGCATTTAGAGGGCAAACCCGTCCACAATTGGCGCGACTATGTGATTAGCGAATACAATTATTCGATGAGACCGCAAGCCGCGCAATTGGGCGTCAGCAACGAGGATGCGCGGCTCTATATGGTGTTTGATGGTCGCTATAAGCTAATGCATGCGGAAGGTGGGATGCGCCCGATGTTGTTCGATCTGGAGACCGATCCGGAGGAGTTCCTCGATCTTGGCGAAGATCCTAAATGCGCTGAGACCCGCGCGCGTCTCTATCAGCATCTCTATGATTGGTCTTTGCGCGACGCGCAGCGTGTCACCATGTCAGACGCCAAAATCGAAGCGGGGCGCGGCAAGTCCTTGCGCAAAGGCGTTTTGCCATTTCTTTATGATGGCAGCGAGGTAGATGAAGAGCTGACGGTGAAATACCGCGGGCTTGTTGGGAAGGATTATACGTAAGGTTTTTGCATCCATTTCTGCTCATAATCTATTGAAATAGCGCCTGAAAACCGCGCCATGCGTTCGATCTCTGCCGTCAATTTCTTGGCGCGACCAGAACCCCAGCGAACTCCCATCTCGGGCCAGAATGCCTTCACATTCATCCTGTTTTCAGGCCGGTGACATTTCATATCAATGCGCCCGATCAGTCTGTCACCTTCAAGGACGGGAAAGACGTAATAGCCGTATTTGCGCTGCGGCTCCGGCACGAAAATTTCGATCCTGTAGTCAAACCCGAACAATCGCTCTGCGCGTTTTCTGTCGCGCAGGGCCGGATCGAAAGGTGACATGATCCGTATTCGATTTGGCGGGGCCGGACTGTCTTGCAGCGCATCCATGACATCGCCGCGCGCAAATGACTTTCGGGACGCGCCATCGACGGACTTGATCATCACTTCGATCAAATCGCCGCGCGCCAATTGCACAGCGCACCAGTCTCGCGCCTCCGCCGGAGTGACGATGGCCCAAAAGGCAGCAAGCTCGCCCGATGTTGCAAACCCGAGCCTGTCCAAGGCCGCGTTACACGCCCAATCAATGGTCTCTGTGTCGCTGGCATAGCTGTTAAGGTGCTCAGGCGGCACGACATTTTCCGTCAGATCATAAAACTTGCGAAACCCTTCGCGCCGCGTCACCGAGAGCGTGCCCGAGCGCCAAAGATACTCCAGCGCAGTTTTCGACGGGTGCCAATCCCACCATCCGCCACTGGACCGCTTCTCATCCTCGCCAACATCGGCAGAGCAGCATGGGCCTTGGTCCTGAATTTGGCGTATAACTTCGTCGAATTTGGCCTCAAACCCCGCGCGGCGATCTTTTTTCCAATAGGATTTGACCTTCGCGCCGTCACGTTCAAATTTCAGCCGCCAATACTTGAAAAACGCCATCGGCACGATGCTGGCATCATGGGTCCAATGCTCGAACACGTCACGGCGCGGATCAAGAAGCGCTGGCAGGTGCTTGTCGCGGTAGCTTTGCCTGCGCGCCGCAAGGATCATATGATGCGCGCGCGCCACCGTGTTGATGCTGTCGATTTGCACAAAGCCCAAATCTTCGATCACGCGGGCAAGATCATCTCCTTTAGAAGGGCCTGTCGGAGGGCGGGCCAATCCATGACGGTCCAAGAACAAGCGTCGCGCGGCTTTGTTTGAAATCTCGGGGAGCGCTGCCATATCGTTTGAGCCTTTTGAGCGAAGTTGAACCATCTTGCGCAAAACTTGCTCTGTTGCGCCACCCGGAACATGCTAAATCTAGCGCGAAATGACCTTCTATGAGCCAAACATTTTGCCCAGCCGGCTTTCTATGCGCCGATCTTCAAGGAGAATGCCATGACCGAGCGCCATGCTATCGTCGTGGGGGCAGGGATAGGCGGTTTGGCCTGCGCTTTGGCGCTTCTTCGGCTGGGGTGGCATGTCGAGGTTTTGGAGCAAGCCGGTGAGATTTCCGAAATCGGTGCGGGCATTCAGATTAGCCCGAACGGGATGCGCGTTTTGGATGATCTGGGGGTGACGCCCGATCTTGAAGCATCGCTGTTTGAGCCCGAAGCGATTGAGTTGCGTATGTCCGGCTCGAACCGTCGCATCTTCCGCCTGCCGATGAAATCTGTAGCGATTGAGCGCTGGGGTGGGCGCTATATCCAAATCCACCGCGCCGATCTGCAGGCCGCCCTGCACCGCGCTGTGAGTGCGACGGGCGGGGTTGTGCGCACAGCCAGTCGCGTGACCGGCTATGTGCGGGAGAAGGACGGGGCGTCGGTGTATCTTGACCGGGACGAGCGTCAGTTTGCCCATTTGGTTGTCGGTGCGGACGGCATTCATTCCGCCATTCGCGCTCAGCTTTGCGGCGCGGACCGCGCGCGGTTCACCGGCAATGTGGCATGGCGGATCACGGTGCCGATTGCGGCATTGGGCGATCAGGCGCCACCACCTATCGGCTGCATCTGGGCGGGCGAAGGCAAGCATGCTGTGACCACCCGCATCAAAGGCGGTGATGTCGCCAATTTTGTGGGCATTGTCGAGCAGTCGGACTGGCAAGAGGAAGGCTGGCGCATCAAAGGCTCGACGGCTCAAGCGCTTGCTGATTTTGGCGATTGGGATCCTGTCTTGCGACGCATGATCGAGGCTTCAAGTGACCTCCATCGTTGGGCCTTGTTCGACCGCGCACCGCTCGCGCGTTGGCATGACGGACCTGTCGTGTTGCTGGGCGATGCCGCGCATCCAATGGTGCCTTCGATGGCGCAAGGGGCGGTTCAGGCCTTGGAAGATGCCGCCGTTCTGGCGCGCAGTCTAGAAGCTCATGGCGACGTGAGCATGGCCGCGGAGTCTTACGTAAATCTCAGAAAACCCCGCGCGACTGCTATTCAAAAACGATCATTATCGAACCTGAACCTGTTCCATAAGCGCGGCAGGCTTGCACAAATCGCACATTATGCACCGATCTGGGCTGCGGGAAAAATATCGCCCAATTTGATCCATAGACAGCAAGATTGGATCTACGGCTATGACGCCACCAAAGCATTTCGCGACGCAATGTAGCGCGCGCATCCCAAAAGGGCGGCATAGTCATCCTCGATCACCGAGATCGCAAATTCATCCATCAACGGCGCAAATCTACCTTTGTCGCGGAAGGCCTCAGGAAAACCCCAAGCCGTCAGATGATCCGCGAAAGCGCGCGCCACGCCGCCTGCCAGAAAGATGCCGCCGAAGGGCAAATGATTGAGCGCAAGGTTGCCTGCGACGACGCCAAGCGTTTCGGAAAATGCGCGGGCTGTGGCAAGGGCGATTGGGTCTGTCTCGCTGGTTGCGCGCGCCATGATATCGTGTCCTTCAAGCGAGGCTTCCGCGCCCGCCGCGCGGCTGAGCTGGCGATAAATCGCCTCGACCCCGCGCCCTGACAGCATGTCTTCGATGGCCGCAAATCCAAGCTCCGCTTCAAGGGCGCGGGCCAGTTCTAAATCGCTTTCCGAACGCAGTGGGAGGCTGGCATGTCCGGCCTCGCTTGCCGGAACGACGCGCCGGTCGTCCACGTCATAGACCGGCGCGATGTTGAACCCCGTGCCAATGCCAATGACCAATTTCGCACCTTTCGGATCGGACGCACCCGCTCCATGGATCAGCCGCGTGGCCGCCTCAGGCAGATATCCCAACGCATGACCTTGGGCTTGCAGGTCATTGAGCAGAAATCCGGCTTTGGCATTTGCGGCCTCGGCCAGCCGCGTTTCGGTGATTGTCCAATCCAGATTGGTCATAGTACCGCGCCCATCGCGCACGGGGCCTGCCAAAGCGGCGCAGGCCGCATCGCATGCCACGCCATCTTGCGCCGCAAGGTAGTTATCCAGCACTTCGTCCAAGCTCGCGTGATCGCGGTTGCGAAACCGGGCGATCGTGTCAGGCAAAAGCGCACCTGATCGCGTCAGCGCGACGCGCGTATTTGTCCCGCCAATATCGGCGACAAGGGAAATGCCCGTCGTCATTGTCCCAAACCTGTCCGCGCGAGCGCCGCTTGCAGTGCGAAATAGGAGGCTTTGGGTGCGCGCTCCAAAGTTTCAAAGTCGACATGGATCAGACCGAAGCGCTTCTCGTAGCCCAAGGCCCATTCATAATTGTCGAGCAGCGACCAGAAGGTGTAGCCTTTCAAGGGCACACCGTCTTTGATCGCACGCCGCGCCGCCGCAACATGACCATTGAGGTAGTCGATCCGCTCAAGATCATCGCGGCCGAGGGAATCCGCATTGGCCATACCGTTTTCGGTGACATAAAGCGGCAAGCCGTCGGAGTAGTTGGCATCCACCCAAGTCAGGAAATGATGCAGGCCCTCGGGGTAGATCTCCCACCCCATTTGGGTTTTGGGCAGGGGGCCCTCAACGGGCGCATGCGATGGCCAAAGCCCGTCTGTAGGTGCGATTAGCTTGCGGGTGTAGTAATTCAGGCCAAGCCAATCCAAAGGCTGGCCGATCAGATCGAAATCATCTTCCCAACCCGCAGGCATATGCGGGGCCAAGCCCTCCATCACGTCCTCAGGATAGGCGCCTTTGAACAGACCGCCCAGAAAGAAGCGGTTGTAATAGCCGTCATAAAGCTGTGCGGCCTTAGCGGCTTCGGGCGAGTTATCTGCAGGTGCGGCAAACTCGAAATTGCACACGGCACCGAGGTTCTGCATCCCCAAAGCCCGCATCGCTTGGATCGCGCGGCCATGGCCCGTCATCACGTGGTGCATCGCATGAGCCGTCGCGCGGATGTCGCGCAGGCCCGGCGCGTGATGGCCTTCAAAATGGCTGAGCCAGCCGACGCACCACGGCTCATTGATCGGAGCGGCGCTGAACACGCGGTCCCCGATCCGGCCCATGATCAGCGTCGTGAAATCCGCAAACCAATGCGCGATATCACGGTTCCGCCAGCCGCCAAGATCGGCCAAAGCCTGTGGCAATTCCCAATGATAGAGCGTGGCCATTGGTTTTAACCCGCGCTCCAGCATCGCATCGACAAGGCGGTCATAGAAATCAAGCCCGTCCTCATTGGGCTGTCCGCGCCCCTCTGGCAAGACCCGCGCCCAAGAGGTTGAAAAGCGGTAGCCATCCAAATTCATCGCAGCCGCCAGATCAAGGTCTTCTTCAAAGCGGTGATAATGATCGCAGGCCACACCGCCATGCTCGCCGCGCACCACATTGCCGGGGGTGGCCGCGAAGCTGTCCCAATGGGTCGGACCTGCGCCGCCGAAGCTGTGCCCTTCGATTTGGTAGCTGGAAGTCGCGGCAGCAAAAAGGAAGCCTTCTGGGAAGTCCGCGCGCTTGAAGCCCATCATGTGTTGGAACTCTGAGCGGGCTTGACCGGGGCAGGGCCGGTTGACGTGCCGATCACCAGATCAGCCTCCCAGACTTCTGAGACGGGCGGCGCGCTTGGGTCCGCAATCTGGCTCAACAACAGCTCCGCACATCGCCGACCCGCCGCGCGCACTGACGACCGTGTTGCGGTGAAAATTGGCTCCCCCGCGCCATTTGGCAGGTAGGAAATTTCATCGTCGAAACAAATGATCGACACGTCACGCCCGATTCTTAAACCGCGTTCCTCAATTGCGCGACGAATACCCAAAGCCGGAACGATCGAGGCCGCGATGAATGCTGTCGGTGGGTTCGCTGCGTCGAGCATCTCGCAAGCTGAGGCGTAGCCATATGGTTCCGTCATCTCGGATGATCGCATCAGTTCAGCTGCAGGGCTCAAGCCATGGGTGGCTAAGCCTGCTTCATAGCCATCACGTCGTCTATTGGCGAAATCCAAATGTTCCAAACCATTGATCAAAGCGATCCTCACATGACCCAATTCGGCAAGGAATTCCGTCGCACGCTCGATTGCGCGGCGATTATTGACGTCGAGAGAATTGTAAGATCCGCTTGCATGGGTCGACCGTCCATGGACCAGAAAGGGAAGCTGGAGATCTCGCAACAAATCGATGCGCGGGTCATCCAAGGTCGGGCCGTGGACGATGACGCCGTCAACGGCGCCATTCTTCGCCAAGTTCTCATAGGCCTGCGCTTCGTCCTCGTCACTGACCACCGACATAAGTAGATCATAGCCATGGCGTGAATAGACATCTCCAGCGCCGGCAATGAAATCTGAGAAGATGATATTGACCATCTCATGCTGGGTTGAGAAGGGGATGACATGGCCAATCGCCATTGCGCGCCCGGTTGCGAGCGACTTTGCGCGGGTGTTTGGTTTGTAATTATATGCAGCCGCCGCCTCTTGCACGCGCCGCCTTGTTGCCTCGCGCACTTCTGGGTAGCCGTTCAGCGCACGGCTTACGGTCGTTTGAGACAAGCTCAACAGATCAGAGAGTTCTTTCAGATTCACCGGCCAGTTGCCTCAAAGCGCTTTGAAGTTCAGAGGTTTAGCAATAGCGGGATGTCGATTGTGCGTCAAAGGGCTATTGGTGCCGGGCGCTCAAAATTTGAAGTTCTTTGTTAGAAACGTCCAGAAAATGAAGCTGCCGGATTGACAAGTGCGGTGCGCGCTCTATCGTTAACAAATCCAAAGCGCTTTGGGTAACGTGATTCTCCTTAAAGCGTGGCAGGCTATCTGGCGCGTCATAAGCGTCACTTTTGGGAGGATACAATGAAAACGAAGTTCTATGTAAGCGCGGCGGCTGTGGCTTTGATGGGCACGAGTGCACTGGCTGACGGCCACTTGCCATTCGCTCCGGGTGAAGGTGCGTTCAGCTGGGACAGCTATACGGCCTTTGCAGATGCCACGGATCTGTCAGGTCAAACGGTCGAAATCACAGGCCCTTGGACCGGCAATGAGAAAGAAAAATTCGATAATGTCGTCGCGTATTTTGAAGAGGCGACAGGCGCGGATGTAAATTACTCGGGCTCTGACAGCTTTGAGCAGGATATCGTAGTATCTGCCCGCGCAGGCTCTGCCCCGAACCTCGCCGTGTTCCCGCAGCCCGGTCTGGCCGCTGATATGGCAAGCCAGGGCCTGTTGACGCCTTTGGCCGATGGCTCTGCTGAATGGATCGCCGAGAATTTCGCGGCGGGCTCTAGCTGGGTTGATCTGGGCACCTACGCCGATGCCGATGGCAATGATCAGACTTACGGCATGTTCTATCGTGTCGATCTGAAATCGCTGGTTTGGTACAGCCCGGAAGCGTTCGACGAATCCGGCTATGACATTCCTCAGACGATGGAAGAGCTCAAAGCACTGACAGATCAAATCGTCGCCGATGGCGGCACGCCTTGGTGTATCGGTCTGGGATCGGGTGCGGCGACAGGCTGGCCTGCGACAGACTGGGTCGAGGATATGATGCTGCGCACCAATTCGCCCGCAGATTATGACGCTTGGGTTTCTAACGAGTTGAAATTCGACGATCCAAAAGTCATCGCGGCCATTGAAGAATTCGGAGCGTTCGCGCGCAACGACGCCTATGTAGATGGCGGCGCGTCCGCTGTGGCCAACACGGATTTCCGTGACAGCCCGACGGGCCTCTTTGCGATCCCGCCGAAATGCTACATGCACCGTCAGGCCTCGTTCATTCCGGCCTTCTTCCCTGAAGGAACGGTTGTCGGCGAAGATGCGGATTTCTTCTACTTCCCGGCATTTGCCGACAAAGATCTCGGCAAGCCAGTTCTGGGCGCGGGCACATTGTTTGCGATCACCAACCCGTCTGACGCGACATCGGCTTTTCTGGAATTCCTGAAACTGCCAATCGCGCATGAAGCTTGGATGGCACAAGGCGGCTTCCTGACTGCTCATAGCGGCGTCAATCTTGAGACCTATCAAGATGACAGCCTGCGCGCACAGGGTGCCATTTTGCAAAACGCAACAACCTTCCGCTTCGACGCATCAGACCTGATGCCGTCCGAGATCGGTGCAGGCGCGTTCTGGACTGGCATGGTGGATTACACCACTGGCAAAGACGCAGCCGAGGTTGCCAAAAGCATCCAAGAGCGTTGGGACGCAATCCAATAAAGCGCAACTAAAACAATATGGTGCGGCGTGATATTCATGCCGTGCCGCTCACACAGATCATGATACCGCAAGACACTGCACTGCGCCTGCTTAAGGCGTGACGGGAAGGACGTCTGATGTCGCCACTGGTCCAAGGAATACTCACAATCATCATCGGGGTCGGCGGGTGCGTCGGGTATTTCTTCGCCTCCAACCTGATCCTCGACAAGGTGATCTTCCCGCCCAAGGGCGACAATCCGGGGCGCAATATCAACCGCGCCAACCTGATCCGTCCCTGGCTGTTCCTGTTCCCAGGCATGGCAGCGCTTGGGCTTTATCTGGTGTATCCTGTGATCGGTTCTTTCATTCGCTCGCTTTACAATCGCTCCGGCGAGACGTTCGTGGGCCTGGGCAATTACACAACAATGTTCGGTGACGAAGGCTTCCAGACCGCGATTTTCAACAACTTTCTCTGGGTGCTTTTCGTACCCGCTGCGGCGACCTTCCTTGGCCTTCTGGTGGCGCAACTCACCGACAGGCTGAGTTGGGGCAATATCGCCAAGTCGATCATCTTTATGCCCATGGCGATCTCCTTCGTGGGGGCCTCGCTCATTTGGAAATTCGTCTATGCCAACAACGCCGATATCGGGCTGATCAATGCGGTGCGCGATTTCTTGGGCGCAGAGCAGCCGTTGGATGTGTTGCAGATCAAGTTTTGGAACAATTTCTTCCTGATGCTAATCCTCGTGTGGATCCAAACCGGCTTTGCAATGGTGATCTTGTCAGCGGCCCTGCGCGGTATCCCTGAAGAGACCATCGAGGCCGCGATCATCGACGGCGCGAACCCGTTTCAAGTGTTCTTCAAGATCAAAGTCCCACAGATCATCGGCACAATCGGGGTGGTCTGGACGACGATCACAATCCTCGTGCTCAAAGTGTTCGACATTGTCTACACAATGACGGGCGGCAATTTCGGCACGGAAATTCTGCCCTCCTACATGATGAGCTACATGTTCCGCGACGATGGCCGCGCCACGGCGGTGGCCTTTGTCATCATGCTAATCGTGCTTCCGGTGATGATCTGGAACATCCGCCAAGCCAGATCGGAGATGCGTTGAGATGGCCCGTGACTGGATAGGAACAAATTATGGATAACATTGCAGGTCAAAAATCCGCACTTAGCTGGGTCGTCAACCTCTCGGTCATCCTTTTGATCGTCTTATGGCTGGTCCCGACCATCGGGCTTTTGGTGTCGTCCTTCCGCGACCGTGACCAGATCAGCGCGACGGGGTGGTGGAAATCAATGTTTCCGGTGGAGCAGAATTTCCAGATCAAAGCCTCAGGCGATGATGTGGTGGAGCGGGGCGGCCTGTTTGTGATCGAGGGTAACGTCTTTGGCGAAGAAGGCGGCACCTTGTCCAAATTCGGCGGCGCACGGGCAAATCCGACGGCGTTCACCGCAGGCGAGACAGCAGAGCTGACCCGCGACCGCACACTTACCGTGCAAGCAGACGGCGCTTTCGTCTATACCTCGCCTGCCGAAATCAAACGCGACCCGTCGATTTACTTTGCCTCGGAGACACCGCCAAGTTTTTCGACCGCGAATTACACGACGATCCTGACCTCAAACAACATGGATCAGGCGTTTATCAACACGCTGACCGTCACGATCCCTGCGACCATCATCCCGATCCTGATCGCCGCTTTCGCAGCCTACGCGCTGGCTTGGATGGATTTTGCGGGCAGGGGGTTCTTGATCGCTGTGGTCGTCGGTCTCTTGGTGGTGCCTTTGCAATTGGCGCTCGTGCCGATGCTGCAGTTCCACAACAAAGTCGGGATCGGGCAGAGCTTTCTTGGTATCTGGCTTGCCCATACCGGCTTCGGTTTACCGCTCGCGATTTATCTGTTGCGCAACTATATGGTCGGTCTGCCGCGCGATATCATCGAGAGCGCGAAGGTCGATGGGGCCACAGATTTTCAGGTCTTCACCAAGATCGTCCTGCCGCTCAGCTTTCCGGCTTTGGCCAGTTTCGCGATCTTCCAATTCCTCTGGACTTGGAACGATCTTCTGGTCGCTAAGGTCTTCTTGCCGTCAAACTCCGAATCCTGGGTGATGACGGTCAAAATCGCAGACGACCTCCTAGGCTCTCGCGGAGGCGATTGGGGCATTCTGGCCGCCGCCGCTTTCGTGTCGATTGCCGTCCCACTGATCGTCTTTTTCACAATGCAACGCTACCTCGTGCGCGGCCTTTTGGCCGGCTCGGTTAAATAGGCTTATCGATGACCAAAATGGACAAATCCCTGCGCCTGGAAAGCTTGCAAGACCATGACTGGTGGCGTGGTGGCGTGATCTATCAAATCTATCCGCGCAGCTATCAAGACAGCAATGGCGATGGGATTGGTGATCTCAAGGGCATTCTAACCCGCCTGCCGCATATCGCCTCGTTGGGAGTGGACGCGATCTGGATTTCGCCGTTCTTTACCTCGCCAATGAAAGACTTTGGCTATGACGTAAGTGACTATTGCGACGTCGATCCGATGTTCGGCACGCTTGGCGATTTTGATGCGCTGGTCGCCGAGGCGCATAAGCTAGGCATTCGCATCATGATTGATCTGGTTCTCAGCCACACCTCCGACCAGCATCCATGGTTTGGCGAAAGCCGCGCGGATCGGACCAACGCGAAATCCGACTGGTATGTCTGGGCTGATCCAAAACCTGACGGCACGCCACCCAACAACTGGCTGTCGATCTTTGGCGGTTCTGCTTGGCAATGGGACACGCGGCGCGAGCAGTATTACCTGCATAATTTCCTCACGACCCAGCCGGATCTGAACTTCCACAATAATGCGGTCCAAGACGCGCTTTTGGATGTAACGCGGTTCTGGCTGGATCGCGGCGTCGACGGCTTCCGCCTCGATACGATCAATTTCTACTTCGCCGACAAAGATCTGCGCGACAACCCCGCGCTGCCGCTTGAGAAACGCAACGCGACGATTGCGCCCTCAGTGAACCCTTATAATCACCAAGAGCATCTCTATTCCAAAAACCAGCCCGAGAACCTCACCTTTCTCAAACGCTACCGCGCTCTGCTTGATGAATATCCCGGCTCTGCGATTGTGGGCGAGGTCGGCGACGCGCAGCGCGGGTTGGAACTGCTGGGCGAATACACCGCCGATGGCGACAAGGCGCATATGTGCTACGCCTTTGAGTTTTTGGCGCAAGATCAACTGACCGCCACGCGCGTTGTCGAAGTGTTAAGCCGCCTCGATCACCACGCGCCTGATGGCTGGGCCTGCTGGGCGTTTTCAAATCACGACGTCATGCGCCATACCAGCCGCTGGAACCTCAGCCCCGCTGCAATTCGCGCCTACACCACGATGATGATCTCGCTGCGCGGCTCGCTATGTCTCTATCAAGGCGAGGAGCTTGGACTGAGCGAGGCCGATGTCGCTTTTGATGATCTACAAGACCCTTACGGCATCGAGTTCTGGCCAGAGTTCAAAGGCCGCGACGGTTGCCGCACGCCTATGGTATGGGAGACGTCGAACCAAAACGGTGGCTTCTCGGAAAACGCCCCGTGGTTGCCTGTGAGCCATGAGCACGTAAATCGCTCTGTCGGCGCACAAGAAGACGACCCTGCCGCGCCCTTGCACCACTATCGCCGCGCCTTGGCGTTTCGAAAAGAGCACCCTGCGCTGATCAAGGGCGATCACGCTGGGCTGACCGCGTCAGGCGATGTCTTGCATTTCACCCGTAGCCATCAGGGCCAGACACTCTTCTGCGCCATCAATCTCAGCGATACGCCCACGACGCTTGATATGCCCGCAGGATCGTGGGCACCGATTGGTGCGTCCCTCGGCTCATCGGGTCCGGGTGCTGACGGCAAACTGCATCTCGGCCCATGGCAGCCGTGTTTCGCGCTCAAATCTTAACGCAAAGGACATCTTATGGCCGATCTCAAACTGACAGATGTTGCAAAATCCTATGGGGGCTCGGTCGAGGTTCTCAAAGACATCAATCTCGATATCTCCACCGGCGAGCTGATCGTGTTTGTCGGCCCCTCGGGCTGTGGCAAATCAACCTTGCTGCGTATGATCGCGGGTCTTGAGAAGATCACCGGCGGAGAACTGACAATCGACGGCGCGCGGATGAACGACATGCCGCCTGCGATGCGTGGCATTGCGATGGTGTTTCAGTCCTACGCGCTCTATCCGCATATGACGGTGCGCGACAACATGGCTTTTGCGCTGAAACTCGCCAAGAAGAGCACGGCTGAAATTGACCAAGCGGTCAATCGCGCCGCCAAAGTCCTGCAACTTGACGACTATCTCGACCGCTTGCCCAAAGCGCTCTCCGGTGGGCAGCGTCAGCGTGTCGCCATCGGGCGCTCCATCGTGCGCGATCCGAAAGTCTACCTGTTCGACGAGCCGCTTTCGAACCTAGACGCCTCCTTGCGCGTCGCCACTCGCATCGAGATCGCGCAGTTGAAGGAAAGCATGCCGAACTCCACGATGATCTACGTCACCCATGATCAGGTCGAGGCCATGACGCTCGCCTCGCGCATCGTGGTGCTGGCCAATAAAGGTATCGCCCAAGTCGGCACTCCGCTTGAGCTTTACGAGACGCCCGAAAACGAGTTCGTCGCGCAATTTATCGGCTCGCCCGCGATGAACCTTCTGGCAGGTGAAGTGGTTAAGACCGGCAAAGTCACCGAGGTCGCATTGGCCGAAGGGCAGGGCACGATCAAAGCCAACATCCCGACGCAAAGCGAAGACAAGGGTCTTAAGGTTAATGTCGGCATCAGGCCAGAAGACATGGTCGCGACGGATGCCAAAAACTACGCCTATGCTGGCACGGTCGCCATCTCGGAAAAACTGGGCGAGGTCACCCAGATTTACTTTGAGAAATCCGATCCCGCGCATGAAAGCGTCATTGCCAAACTGCAAGGCATTCATAACGGCACACGCGGCTCGAGTTTGAAGATGACAGCCGATCCCTCGAAAGTGCATCTCTTTGCAGATGGCAAATCGCTTCTGTATCGTTAGACAAAGGCGATAAAGAGCATGCGCATCATTGCCGCAGGCAGGTCAGGAACTGCGAATTAGGCTGGACTGTTAGCGCTAACGAGAATATATCGCCTCCATAGCCCGGAGGATATCATGCCGCTCAATTCTATCGTCGAAGACGTCACCGCCCGCATCGTCAAACGCTCTAAAGACACGCGCAAAACCTATCTGGATCGCATGCGCGCGGCCGCGCAAGACGGGCCACGTCGCGGTCATCTGACCTGCGGAAATCAGGCCCATGCTTTCGCCGCGATGGAGGCGCAAAAGGACGCGCTGGTTGAAGCTCAGGCCCCCAATATCGGCATCGTGACGTCGTATAATGACATGCTGTCGGCGCATAAACCGTTCGAGGATTTCCCACGCCAAATCAAAGAGATAGCCATGCAAAATGGCGGCACAGTCCAAGTGGCAGGCGGAGTACCCGCGATGTGCGACGGGGTCACCCAAGGCCAAGTTGGGATGGAGCTGTCCTTGTTCTCGCGCGATGTGATCGCACTTTCGGCGGGTGTTGCACTCAGCCATAACACATTCGATTCCGCGCTCTATCTGGGTGTTTGCGACAAGATCGTCCCGGGCCTCGTGATCGCTGCTGCAACCTTCGGCTATTTGCCCGGCATCTTCCTGCCCGCGGGGCCGATGACGTCAGGGCTGCCAAATGATGAAAAGGCCAAGGTCCGCCAGGAATTCGCCCAAGGTAAGGTCGGCCGCGAGGAGCTGATGGCCGCCGAGATGGCCTCCTACCACGGCCCCGGCACTTGTACCTTCTACGGCACCGCCAATTCCAATCAAATGTTGATGGAATTCATGGGGTTACACCTACCCGGCGCCTCTTTCGTGAACCCTCACACAGAGCTGCGCGACGCGCTGACGGCCGCAGGCACAAAGCGCGCGCTAGAGATCACAAACTTAGGTAACGACTACCGACCCGTCTGCGATATCCTCGACGAGAAGACCTTTGTGAACGGCTTGGTTGGTTTGATGGCCACGGGCGGTTCCACCAATCTCGTCATCCACATCATGGCCATGGCACGCGCGGCGGGTGTCATCCTTGATCTACAAGATCTCAGCGATCTATCGGATGCCACACCTTTGATGGCGCGCGTCTATCCAAATGGTCTTGCCGATGTAAACCACTTCCACGCCGCGGGCGGGCTTGCTTATCTGATTGGCGAGCTGCTCTCCTCCGGCCATCTTCACGCTGACACAAAAACTGTTATGGGCGAAGGGCTTACCGATTATGCAAGCGAGCCGAAGCTTATCGATGGCGCGCTCGTTTGGGGCGAAGGGCCGACAAAATCGCTCAACGAAAAGATCCTCCGTCCGGTCTCCGATCCGTTCCAAAGCTCAGGCGGCTTGACGCAGCTCTCAGGCAATCTTGGCCGCGCAGTGATCAAAACCTCCGCCGTCGCCCCCGAGCGTCACATCATCGAGGCCCCCGTGCGCGTTTTTTCAGGTCAGGCAGAGGTCAAAGCCGCCTTCCGCGCAGGAGAGCTCGACCAAGACGTGATCGTCGTCGTCCGCTTCCAAGGCCCGAAATCCAACGGCATGCCTGAGCTTCATGGCCTCACGCCAACGCTCGCCGTGCTGCAGGATCGCGGCCATAAGGTCGCGCTTGTTACCGATGGCCGCATGTCCGGCGCGTCCGGCAAAGTACCCGCCGCGATCCACCTTGCACCTGAAGCTGCAGCCGGTGGCCTGATCGCCAAGCTGCAAGATGGCGACATCATGCGACTAGACGCCACAAAAGGCACGCTCGAAGTCCTGAGCGAAGGTGTCGAGACGCGCGAGGCCGCCACGCCAGACCTGTCCGGCAATGGCCACGGCGTCGGGCGCGAGATGTTTGAGGTCTTCCGCCAAACCGTCAGCTCTTGCGATGTCGGTGCCGGTGTTGTGGTCTAGTCATCACTGCTTCATAAATATCCAAGACACTCCCTAAACCAAAAGCGAGACATGTAATGCGTCCTCAAGAAGCCAGCCAGAAGGCGATGGAAATCTGCCAATTGGCCCCGATTGTGCCTGTTCTGGTGGTTGAGGATGCCGCGCAGGCTCGGCCTTTGGCGCAGGCCCTTGTAGCAGGCGGGCTGCCCGCGCTTGAGGTCACCTTGCGCACGCCCTCGGCTCTAGAGGTCATTGCTGAGATGGCCAAGGTCAAAGGCGGTATTGTCGGAGCGGGGACTTTGCTGACACCCGCCGATGTCACGGCCGCCAAACTCGCAGGCGCGCAGTTTGGCGTCTCTCCTGGTGCGACTGATTTGTTGCTTGATGCGTGCGAAGACGCTGATTTACCACTTTTGCCGGGGGCTGCCACTGCCACCGAGGCCATGCGCCTTCTAGAGCGCGGCTATTCGATGCTGAAATTCTTTCCCGCCGAGGCGGCGGGCGGAGCGTCCGCGCTCAAAGGCATCGGCGCGCCAATCCCTCAGGTCAAGTTCTGCCCGACAGGTGGCGTTAACCCAAAAAACGCACGCAGCTATCTGGACTTGCCGAATGTTGTGTGCGCGGGCGGATCGTGGGTCGCACCGAAAGATAAGGTGAATTCGGGCGATTGGGCCGGGATTGAAGCCTTAGCGAAAGCCGCCGCCCAACTTTAGGGCGGCGTATAAGCGCAGTTTTACCTACCGATGCTGGTGAAGCTCTCACGCGGGTCAGGCCCGGTGCCAAGCCACCCCATTGTCACGCGCGCAAGGTGATTGCGAATGCGAACCTTCTGGGTTTGGCCGGATTGCGCGGCAACAACCGCTTGCGATCCAACATAAGCCGACAGATCAGCATTGATCAAAACCGGCTCGTTCAGCGCCTTGCCTGTGCGGGCGTCAAAGGCTTGAATTGTATAGCGAATATCATGCACAGCCGCAGGTGCGCGCGAAACGGCCGCAGGCGTCACAGCATGGAATTGTGCGACAACCACGCGCAAGGTCACACGTTTCGAGCCTCGCAATGACGTAGAACCTTTGCGGATCCCTTCTTCCATCAGCTGAGCGATCTGAGCCTTCCGGTCTCCCGGCAAATCACCATGCCAGACAACATCGTAATTGGGCGCAAGAGAGTTCTCGTCAGACGTCGTGAGGCTTTCAGGCACGATCACGTCGACCTTGCTGATGCGCCAATTCTTGGTCACGCTGTTGTCCAACGGGGCCTCGTAATCGACCTCCCACGTGTTTGAACACCCAGAGAGAGCCAAAAGGCCAATCGTCGCAATCGCAGCTAGTTTCAGTCGCATATCGTCCTCACAAAGTACAAAACTCGCCAAGGATGTAGTCGGCGCATATGGCGTAATCGTGGCAATTCCCTACCAAACTGAGGACGATTTCGCCTAACGCGGAAGGTGAATGTTAAACTTTGAGCGGATTTCTGCGTCCAGAACGGGATCAAATTCCGCCACGGATGGCGCGCCTAAAATCTCCAGTTTTCGTGCTGTTGCTTTCTCCAAAAGGTCGGGGCGGTCATTTTCGGCCCATTCTTTCGGAGACGTGCGATCACCGAGTGTTGGATAGACGTAGTTGCGCTCCATCAGGCTCAGCGTCTGCGGCGTGCCAAGGTAATGGCCGACCCCGCCTGTGCCGTCTTCGCCAAGACAGGTCACGCGCATTTCCTCTAAGGCGAGGCTGTCTTCGGTCACCTCAATGCCGCGCACGCAGCGCTGTGCTTGTCCGATCAGATCATCGCCCAAGATCAGGCTTTCATGGCAAAACCCCAAAAGCGAAGCATGCATTCCGGCGGCTTCATAAACCATGTTGAGCCCTGACAGCCCGGCCATGACATTGGAGCACATCTGCTCCCATCCCGCTTGCATATCGGGCAGTTTGGCGTCTGAGGCACCAGCTGCCGCACCGCCGGGAATCCCGTAATACTGGTGCATTTGCGCGCAACCCGCCGTCAGAAGCGCTTGCTCTCCCGAGCCCACAGACATGGCGCCCGTGCGCAAATCCAACCCGAAGGGCCAAGTGCCGAAGACAGCCGGATGGCCGGGTTTGATTGCATTGACGTAAACGACACCGGCCAGACATTCCGCGACGGCCTGCACAATTGCGCCTGCGATGGTCGAGGGTGCCGTGGCACCTGCCATACCGGCGGATAAAAGCAAGACGGGCATGCCGCCCGCGATGCATTCCTCCATCACGCGACAAGACTCCGTGGCGAATTTCATCGGCGGGACAACAAAGCAGTTGGAATTGGACATAAACGGCCTTGCGCGCCACGCCTCTTCGCCGCCCGCGATCATATGCAACATCTCGAGCGCGCCGGGAACGTAGTCAGGCTCGGTGAAGGAGGTGCCGATATGTTTCGTTGTGCCGCGTGTCGTGGCGTAGATGGTGTTGAGGTCCATCTCGTAATTATCCGCAATATCGCGGCACACCATCGGGCGTTGCAAAAAGTGTATGTTATTAAGGGCTTGTGTGATTTTGGCAGCGTCGTGGAGGTCTTGCACAGTCGACTCGCGATAGTTGCGGCCTGCCACATCAACAACATGCACGGCAGCGCCAGCGGTGCCGTAATGCACGCGTGTTCCAGACAGATCGAGATCAAAGCGCGGGTCGCGGCCACATAGGGTCACATCCTTGCAGGCCACGGCCAACATATCTTCGACCAAGGCGCGCGGGAACCGGATGCGCCCGTCATCGCCCAAAAGAGCGCCCGCCTTTGTCAGGATCTCAATACCGGTCTCTGGCGCATCTGCGAGCCCGATCTGTTCCAGGGCATCAAGCGCTGTCGCGTGGATGCGCGCCATATCTGCATCGCTGAGCTCTTTGTACTTGCCGCCGGTCATACCGGGGCGGATGGAGCGATCTTCGTCAGAGGGGGCTGCGGCACGTAAAGCGTGGCGTGCGGCGCGACCGCCAGAGCGGCGGGCAGGGCGGGCTTGTTCATTCATGGGCTAAGTCTCTATATCAAGGGAATAAATCGCGATGGCTCGGCGCTACGCCAAAACCGGACCACCCCGCGCCGCCCGCCCGCGCGCGGCACCGATTGTGCGACTAACCAAGACACAGATGCAAATTTTGCGCTGCATAGCTCTCTCCCTGAGCTTAGTTGGTCAGGGGGAGGGGCGTAAATCTTGTCTAAAAGCGCCAAAGTGTCGTTTTCTGACCCTACCAGCTGCCCGACGCACCACCGCCAGAGGAGGAGCCACCGCCGAAACTGCCGCCACCGCCACCGCTTCCGCTGCCACCGAAACTGTCATTGTCGCTCTCGCGGATCATCGGGATGACAGCATATTCCGTCGCGCGGTGATCGCAATTTTTGCAATGGTGATCGAGACGCGCTGAGCCTTCCGAGGTCGTGGTCGCCCCGCGCTCGACGGTTCGGTCGGTCTCGTAAGTTTTGTAGCGACAATTCGGGCAAGCGGAGTAGCCTGAAAACCACTTGGAATAAGCAATCGTGGTGACATGTTCGTCGTAGGTGCAAATCCAGACGCCGTAGTCCTTTGAGCCCAGTCTCTCTTCAACCAACTGGCCGTAATCGAGATATTGATCCTCCTGCACATCGCCCAATCTGCGCATCAAACGACGACATTTCGGGCAACGTCTTGGCCTGCGTCTGTTGACCGCTTGCCCACCGACGGCAGCGCCTCCAAGGCCCAAAGCGCCGATGATCGCGGCGAGGATCGGATTGTTCTTGGCACGTTCACTGACAAGCCGCGCCTCTTCTCCCCAGCGCGCGGGGCTTGTGAGCGGTTGCGAGCGATCTGGTAGACGGATCGTGGCCAATGCATGCTCCACGCCTTCGCGGATGCCTGTGCGGTATTGACCAGTCCGAAACCGTGGCAGCATCGTGCGATCAATGACGCGAAGGGCCGCGCCGTCATAGACGGCCGGGTAACCAGAGCCCAAAGCGATCCGCATTTTGCGGTCTTGGATGGAGACAAGCATCAAGATGCCGTCATTGCGCGTCGCGTTGCCAATGCCCCATTTGTTGAAAAGGTTCTTCGCATAGGTCTCGATTGAGCCGAAATGTTTGTAGTCGCGCAAAGACGTGATCGTCACGACCGTCATTTCCAGATCGCGCTCTTCTTTGGCCGCGCGCAGCATTTCGTCTATTTGGATCTCAGTCTCTGTGTCGAGGACGCTCGCGAAGTCGTTTACGGTCGTAGAGACGTAATCGGGATAAGTTTGTGCCTGAGAGATGGACGGTAAGAGACCAAAAACAAACAAAAAAGCTAGAATTCGTATCGGTTGTCGCATCATTCCCTCGCCAATAGCGCATCCATCTGTGCGCCGGGAACGACATTGGCTAGCGGTGAGAAATCGCCATCGCCAAACATCGCAAGTGCTGCATCATGGATCACCTTATGGGTGGCGCGGGCCAGCGCGGAGCCGAGCGAGATCCGCGCAATGCCAATCTCGGCATATTCCGCGAGGCTATGTTTGGCATAGGGACCCGCCGCCAGCACATTGACCGGCTTGTCAGTGCAAGCAACGATGCGTTTTAGATCGTCAACGCTCTTAGGCAGCGGTACATAGAGCCCATCAGCCCCCGCCGCATCAAAGGCCTGAATGCGCCGGATCGCTTCGTCGATATCATAGCCGTCCGTCATTACGCCATCGGCGCGGGCGACGAAGAAGAAATCATTCTTTGCCGCTTTGGCTGCAGACGCCGCGGCGCGCACACGTTCGACCGCCAAATCAAAATCGTAGAATTTCTCAGACGCACCGATCGTGTCCTCGATACAAATACCTGCCAGTCCGACTTCTGCCGAAAGCCGCACGGTTTCAGCGCATATCTCAGGGCTTTCGCCAAACCCGTCCTCAAAATCGCCTGACACTGGAACTTTCACCGCACCGATCAAGTCTTGCGCATGTGCCAAAGCCTCATCACGAGAGATCGTGCCGCCATCTGGCCTGCCAAGCGTAAACGCCTGCGCGGCAGAGGAGGTCGCGATGGCTTTCGCACCCATAGCCTCCAACACTTTCGCCGATCCGATATCCCAAGCATTGGCGAGGATGAACGGATCGCCGGGGCGGTGCATGTCGCGAAATGTGGTCATGGGGCAAGCTCCTTTGCCAGATCGAGCAGAGTTTTCAAAGCGTCACAAAAGGCCGTGTCCTCAATCGTCATTGCAACCCTGATATGACCTGCCGCTGCCCTCCCGAAACTTTCGCCTGGCATGACGGCGACATGATGTGCGTCTAGCAGCTCATTTGCAAATTCTTCCCCCGACAGCCCCGTCGCACGGATATCGAGCATCAGATACATCGCACCCGAACTTGGCACGAGCTTCACCAGGTTTTGCGAAGCCAATATCGCTTGCGCCAAGTCGCGCCGCCGCTCAAACGGTGCGGCGACTTTTTGTTCCAACGTAGGCCCTTCGCCTAAAGCAAAAACCGCCGCGTCTTGGATATATCCGGGCACGCCATAGGTCGTATGCGTGGCGAGCGTGATCATCTTCTCGATCACTTCTTCAGGCCCCACGACCCATCCCACGCGACTGCCGGTCATTGCATGGCTTTTCGACATAGACCCCACAACCAACGTCCGCTCCTTCATGCCGCCCAGCGCGCGCGGGCTGATATGAGTGCCGTCCCAGATTTGCGTGTCATAAACCTCGTCCGAGATCAGCCAGAGATTATGGGTGACACAGGCCTTTGCGATCCCGTCCATAGTATTGCCCGAATAGACAACGCCTGTTGGGTTATTGGGAGAATTGACGAGCAGTGACTTTGCGCCATCCGCTTGCGCCGAGATATCCTTGAAGCTCGGTTGAAACGCATCTTCAGGGCGGGTCTGGATAGCGCGAGGGACCGCGCCAACACCTCGGATCGTACCGGGATAGGTCGCGTAATAAGGGTCACAATAGAGCGCCACATCACCCTCATCGCAAACCGCCATATGCGCCGCAAACAGCCCCGCTTGCCCGCCGGGCGTGATGATCACATTGTCCCTTGAAGTCACCACGCCAGTACGAGTTTGCACGCGCGCCGCCACTGCATCGCGCAACGCATCCGTTCCGGGCACCATCGCGTAGCCTGTATGGCCGGACAAAGCCGCATTGTGCATCGCCTCCAAGATCGACGCATCCGTGCGGATATCATGCTCGCCAATGGTCAACTCGGTGATGTCTTCGCCCGCTGCCACCATAGAGCGCGCGCGGTAGAACACATCCCACCCGTCCGAGCCGCCGCCCGTGAGGTTCGAAATTCTATGTGATGGCTGCATATCGCTCTCCGGCTTGTTGGCGTGATGGAGCCTGCGCACGCCCGCAATGTCAAACCCCAAAATTGACGACACACGCGACCCAGTGCTAAGAGCGATCCTATGACCAAGACATGCACAATTTGTATTTGCATTATCCACTGACTTTTGTCGGCTGGTTTGGTCTTTCTGTTTCCTCTCACTCTCAGACTTGCTAAGCCCGCCTCAACAGCTTTGCGCGCGAGATAGAACATGACGATCAAGCTCTACAACACGGCCAATCGCAAGAAGGAGGAGTTCACTCCTTTAGACGCGGATAATGTGCGGATGTATGTCTGCGGGCCGACCGTCTATGACCGCGCGCATCTGGGCAATGCGCGTGCTGCTGTGGCGTTCGATGTGCTCTACCGCCTGCTGCGTCATGAATATGGGCCCGAGCATGTCACCTATGTGCGCAATTTCACCGATGTTGATGACAAGATAAACGCGACGGCCTTGCAGCGCCAAAAGGATGGTGCCGCCGGGACTTTGGAAGAGCTCGTTACCGCCAGATCAAACGAGACTATCGCGTGGTATCATGAGGATATGGATGCACTCGGCGTGATGCGCCCCAATATGGAGCCCCGCGCGAC
>CAZCEW010000023.1:3663-28379 GCA_964497775.1 uncultured Rhodobacterales bacterium | reverse complement strand
GCGTGGCTTGCATGGCCAAGAATGCGCGCGCGGATCGGCATGGCGTTGGCTTTAGCCGTTTCTTCGGAGGCGAGAACCAAAGCCGCAGCGCCGTCCGAGATAGAAGAGGAATTCGCAGCAGTAACCGTGCCGTCCTTGCGGAAAGCAGGTTTGAGGTTCGGGATCTTGTCGGGGCGGGCGTTGCCGGGTTGCTCGTCTTCACTGATTTGCGTCGCGCCCGCGCGCGTGCTCAGTGTCACCGGCGCGATCTCACTTTCAAACGCGCCGCTTTTCTGCGCCTCAATTGCGCGGGCGAGCGAGGTGAGCGCATAGGCGTCTTGCGCCTCGCGGATGAATTGAAAGGATTCCGCGCAATCTTCGGCGAAAGTGCCCATCAGGCGGCCTTTGTCATAGGCGTCCTCTAGCCCATCAAGGAACATGGAGTCCTGCACGTTCTGGTGCCCAATCCGCGCACCGCCGCGCATTTTGGGTAGGAGGTATGGCGCATTGGTCATGCTTTCCATGCCGCCCGCGATCATTGTATCCGCATGGCCGAGCGCGATTTGATCGAACGCCATCATCGCGGCCTTCATGCCAGAGCCGCACATCTTATTGAGCGTCGTTGCAGGGACCTCTTCGCCAAGCCCTGCGGCAAAACCCGCCTGGCGCGCGGGCGCCTGACCTTGGCCTGCGGGCAAGACGCAACCCATCAGAACTTCATCGACGGTCGCAACACCCGCGCCTGCCATCGCAGCTTTGATCGCGGCCCCGCCCAAAGCGGGTGCGTCGAGTTCCGAGAATGCGCCTTGAAATCCGCCCATCGCGGTTCGGCTGGCTCCGGCAATTATGACTGTTCGCATCTCTTGGTTCTCCGCTGGGGTTTAACAACCGAATTGTAACCTTTGCGATCTAGGCGTGGAAGCCTCAATCAAGAAGGAGACCCCTGATGCATCTGGACCATACTTTGTCCGGCGATCTTCTAGAGATCACCGTGAATGCCGAGCGAATTGACGCGGCGAGCTCTATTCATCTCAAAGACCAATTCCGCGCCGCCACAGAAAGCCATTCTGGTCGCGTCGCGATGGTGATGAGCCAAGTGGGTTTCATGGATAGTAGTGGTCTGGGCGCGATGGTGGCGATGTTGAAGCTGTTGGGTGGACGCAAGCTAGAACTGATCGCGCTGACCCCTGTGGTTGGGAAAGTCTTTACCATGACTCGGATGGATAAGGTGTTTGTGCTGCATGACACGGTTGAAGCGGCCCGCAGCTTTGACCCCGGCAAGGCGGATGCGGCTTAGAGCACGATGAGCTCGACTGCCGCATATTCTATGGGCCCTGACAGAGAGCCGATTTTGACCCTCACGCTGGAGGCCTCGCCTGAGGACGTCAGCCGGGTGGTGCAAGATTTGACCGATCTTTTGGGGTCGGACGAGGTCGCGTCTGGCAGGGCCGTGTCGAATGTGCGGATCGTGGTGGCCGAGATCCTTAACAACATTTGCGAGCATGCGTATCGCGGAACAAATGCCGGGCTCATTCACCTGAGCGTCGGTAAGGTCACAGGCGGGCTTTGGGTCGAGACCAGCGATCAGGGTTTGGCGATGCCGGGTCTCGCGCCGCCTGATCCAAAGCTTGCAGATACGGATGTCGATTTGATGGATTTGCCCGAGGGTGGGTTTGGCTGGTTTCTGATACGGCGGCTAAGCGACGATCTCGTCTATCAGCGGGTGGGCGATGAAAATCGTCTCGCTTGTGTGATTCCCTTCGGGTGAACAGCCCGCTTGAGAATCGGCTCGCCCGATCTTGGATAAAAACTCGATTGTCGCGCGAGATCGCTTTGTTCTGTCTTGTTTATAGGCTTTGTTGACCCTCACGAAACAGTCGGCGTCAGAATGGCCTCGATGACACATAAATTCCTTATTGCGCCCAAAGCGCCGCCCGAAACCAAGGTCATACATCTCCTTGTAGCTGCATAGCTTCCCTCGGCACCACGTTAATCAGCCCCCACCCAGATGCGTGGTGTCGAGGACTACCTTCCCCCCCTGAAAATCAAATCGCTCTGCCCTCGGTGTCCGCTTATGGACAAACCGCGTGCAGTCTTTATCCTTTTGGTGATCCAAATCCAAAAGGCAGGTTCCATGCGCGACTTTCAACAGCCCGGCCGCTCCGCCGTTTTTGCAAGCAACGGGATGTGCGCGACCTCGCATCCGCTGGCCGCTAAAGTCGCCGTTCAGATGCTAGAGGCGGGCGGGAATGCCGTGGATGCCGCGATTTCTGCCGGAGTTTTGCTGGGGCTTTGCGAGCCACAAATGACCGGGATCGGTGGGGATTGCTTTGTGTTGATAAAGCAGCCGGGCGGCGAAGAGATCATCGCACTCAACGGATCAGGCCGCGCGCCAGCGGGCCTTGATGCGGCGGTGCTGCGCGACAAGGGTCTAAGCACAGTACCGCTCGACACAGCCGATGCGGTCACGATACCGGGCGCGATTGATGCGTTTTGCAAGTTGTCGAAAGACCATGGCAAGCTTGGTTTGAAAGCCTGTCTTGCACCTGCGATTTACTATGCCGAGGCGGGTGTTCCCGTCGGCCCGCGTACCGCTTTTGATTGGGCGCAAGCGCAATCCACGCCGCAAGGGGCCGCGAAGGACTTCTATTTGTTGCAAGGCAAAGCCCCGGTTGCGGGCCAGATTTTCCGCGCGCCGCAGCAGGCAGAAGTGCTCAGACGCATCGCGAAAGACGGGCGAGACGCATTTTACGAAGGCGAGATCGCGCAAGATATGGTGGCCGCCCTTAAGGCTGCAGGCGGCACGCATTCTCTGGACGATTTCGCCGCCACGGCTTGCGACTATACCGACCCGATCTCGGGCGAGTACAAAGGAATTGAACTGGTTGAGCATCCACCCAACGGCCAAGGCGCGACTGCGATCTTGATGAACAATATCGTGGCGCAGTTTGACGTGGCGACTGACCCGCTTGGCACTCAGCGCGCGCATATCGAGGCCGAAGCGGCCAAGCTGGCCTATGATACCCGCAACAGATTTCTGGCCGATGCCGATCACACAACCCGCGTGTCGCATATGTTGTCGATGGACACAGCGATCGCATTGGCGGGCCTGATTGATCCGAAACGCGCGATGGCGAGCGCGGCCAAACTGTCGGAACAGGTGCATAAGGAAACGGTCTATCTAACGGTCGTCGACAAGGATCAGATGGCCGTGTCATTGATCTATTCGATCTTCCATTCTTTCGGCTCCGGTATTGCGTCCGACAAGTTCGGCATTCTGTTTCAAAACCGCGGTGCGGGGTTCACGCTTGAAGCCGGTCATCCGAATGAAGCGATTGGCGGCAAGCGTCCGATGCATACGATCATTCCTGGCATGTTGAAAAAGGACGGACGCGTCTGCGGATCCTTTGGCGTGATGGGCGGGGCGTATCAGCCCAATGGCCATTCGCGGTTCATCACCAACTTGATTGATTACGGCATGAACGCGCAGGCCGCGATTGATGCGCCACGCGCGTTTTCAGATGCGGGCGAGATGAAGGTGGAGCGTGGCTACACGGATGCCGTTCGGGCCGAGCTGTCGGATATGGGCCATGATGTCTCGATCCCGGACGGGCCGATTGGAGGCGCGCAGGCGATTATGATTGGCGAGGACGGTGTGTTGGAAGGCGCATCTGATCCGCGAAAAGACGGCTGCGCTTTGGGCTATTAGTTAAAGTCGAACTGCAGCGGATACTTCCCGCGCCCATCGAAATCGCCAAACATAGCGCTCAGATCGGGGTGGCCGATAGGCTCCCCGGTTTTGTCTAAGGCGAGGTTTTGTTCCGAGACATAAGCCACGTAGTAGCTTTCATCATTCTCGGCGAGCAGGTGGTAATAGGGTTGATCCTTGCGAGGGCGGCTGGCCTCGGGGATGTTGTCATACCATTCCTCAGAGTTCGAAAACTCCGCATCCACGTCAAAAATCACTCCCCGGAAGGAATGTTTTTTGTGCCGGACAATCTGTCCAAGCGTATATTTCGCCTGAGTCTTTAGCATACAGTTGCACCCTTTACCCGCTCTAGATAGACCCGCCAAGGGTGGTTTGTCCATGAAACCACGGTGTTTATTAAGGAAACAATCCGTGATGCTTGTTTCAACAGTGCTGGAAATCGTCTCGCCTGTCTTCTTGCTGGCAGCGGTCGGTTACGGCTGGGTCAAGCTGGGATTTGACTACCGGATCGAGTTCGTCACCCGGCTGGCTATGACCCTTTCCGTGCCTTGCCTGATCTTTGCGGCTTTGATGAAAACTGACATCGCGCCCGATGCTTTGGCGACGGTGTCCATTGCCGCCATTTCCGCTTATGCGCTTGTAACTATTGGATGTTTTATAATGGTAAAGCTGGGGAGGCTCGATCTGCGGACCTATCTGGCGCCTCTGATTATGGGCAATACGGGCAATCTTGGCTTGCCATTGGCGCTATTTGCCTTTGGCGAGGAAGGCTTAGGATATGCCGTCGTGATCTTCGCGATCATGGCGATTTATTCCTTCACTTTTGGCGTCTGGCTGGTGTCAGGCGGTGGGTCATTGAAGAAAGTGGTGCAAGAACCCTTGGTCGGCGCCACATTACTGGGCGCGCTGTTTTTGTGGCAAGATTGGCAAACGCCGGTCTTTCTGACCAACACGATCGAGCTGATCGGACAAATGGCGATTCCCTTAATGCTGATCACCCTAGGTGTAGCGGTCGCACGGCTTCGACCGCAAAGCGTCACGCGGGCGGTCGTCGCCTCGGTGTTGAAGGCGGTGTTGTGCATTGCCGCGGCATGGGCTGCGGGCGTGTATTTCGAATTGGCGCCTGTCCCATTGGCGGTTTTGATCCTACAGGTCTCGACGCCTGTGGCTGTGACATCCTACTTGCTGGCCGCCAAATATGAGGCGGATTCAGACTCTGTTGCAGGGCTTGTGGTCGTCTCCACGCTTTTGTCGGTGATCTATATTCCGCTGACACTCGCATTTTTGATCTGAGCTGGGCCTCGCCGCTATTTTCCTACCTGCCGTTTTGCGCTACTATCTCTCCAAACGCCCAAAAGAGGCAGGTGAGGCAGATGTTCAGAAAATTCAGCGCTTTGGCGCTTTTCGTAGTTTTGGTGGCTTGCGGATCGTCAGGTAAAGCCCCTCCCCGCAATATTGAGAATGCTTGCTCGATTGTGTCGCAGCGCTCTGGCTGGCTGAAGGATATGAAGCGGGTGGAGCGGAAATGGGGCGTGCCTGTGCCTGTTCAGATGGCCACGATTTATCATGAAAGCCGGTTTGTGGGTGATGCGCGCACGCCTTTACGCTTCTCAATGGGTGTGATCCCGATGGGGCGGCAATCCTCGGCCTTTGGGTATTCGCAAGCGCTCGACGGCACCTGGAAGGAATATCAACGCAATGGCGGCGGGCGTACCGCACGGCGGACCAATTTCGGCGATTCCGTAGATTTCATCGGCTGGTACATGGATGGCAGCTCAAAGCGGTTGGGCATTTCCAAATCCGACGCGCGCAATCAGTATCTGGCCTATCATGACGGTCGCGCTGGCTTTGCGCGCGGCAGCTATAAGCGCAAACCATGGTTGCTGCGGGTCTCGAACGAGGTCGCGGCACGCGCGGATCGGTACCGCAATCAGCTGGTCAGTTGCGGGAAAATCTAAGCGCTTCGTCTAAAGTCCGCGCTTATTCATCTCGGTTGTGATGTTGAACGTCCCCGCCGGGATACGCGCGGATTTATCCAGATCGCCTAAGATCACTGTGGTCTGAGATCCGGCGTCATTGGTGATGATCCACTGCCGAAGCTCGACCGGATTGGCGGTAAATTTCAGCTCGATATTGCCGTATTCCGGGTGTTTAGGGTCTTGTACGCGGATTGTCGTGGCCGTTCCGTCATCGCTATGCGCGACGACCATATTGGATTGGCTCAGGTCAACATTGCGCGCGAGGATCAGGCTGAGCGGCGTGCGCGAGAGCGGAAATTGCTCCGGCGGAAGGTTTGATTTCGGGTCAAACACGGCAACCTGCCCGCTGCCTGCAATCACAAGGCTTTTGTCGGGCGGTGCATATTCAAACCGCGCACGGCCGGGACGGCGGATCAGGATGCGGCCCGTGGTAATCGAGCCGTCATCATTGATCTGCGTGAAGTCGCCAATCGCGGTCTGCAGGCTGTTCATATAGGCCGATAGCTGTCCCAGCGGAATTTTATCAGCCATTGCAGGCAGCGCGAGGCCAAGCGACAGGATCGGGGCCAAGAGAAGCGTTTTCATCATCATGCCCTCATAGATAAGCAAAGGAGCGCGAGATGAAACCCACGCGCCCTTCACAATGGCGGGATTGCGCTGAGTTTTGCTTTAGTTTTGCTCGGGCACCAAAATCTCGCGCTTGCCGACATGGTTGGCGGGCGACACAAGGCCGGATTCTTCCATCTGCTCAACCAGACGCGCGGCCTTGTTATAGCCGATCGCCAGTTTGCGCTGGATGTAGGAGGTCGAACATTTGCGGTCTTTGATCACGATCTGCACGGCGGTGTCATAAAGCGCGTCTTCGCCATCCGTATTGCCGCCAAGGCCGAGAACCATATCAATGTCGCTGGATTTCTCATCCGTCGGCCCTTCAACCACGCCGGACATATATTCCGGCGGCCCGAAGGATTTCAGGTGGTTGACGATTTCCTCGACCTCTTCATCGGACACAAACGGCCCGTGTACGCGCGTCAGTTTGGAGCCACCGGCCATGTAGAGCATATCGCCCATGCCCAAAAGCTGCTCTGCACCCATTTCGCCGAGGATGGTGCGGCTGTCGATTTTCGAGGTGACTTGGAAGGAGATCCGCGTCGGGAAGTTGGCCTTGATCGTGCCGGTGATCACGTCAACCGATGGGCGCTGCGTGGCCATGATCAGGTGGATGCCTGACGCACGCGCCATTTGCGCCAGACGCTGGATGCAGGCTTCGATCTCTTTGCCCGCGACCATCATCAGGTCAGCCATCTCGTCGACGATCACGACGATATAGGGCATGGATTCGGGCTGGAATTCTTCCGTCTCGAAGACCGGCTCGCCGGTTTCATCGTCAAAGCCAGTTTGGACGGTGCGCGAGAACATCTCACCTTTGGCCAGCGCATCTTTGACGCGGCCGTTGTAGCCGTCAATGTTGCGCACACCCATTTTGGACATCTTGCGATAGCGCTCTTCCATCTCTCCGACAGTCCACTTCAAGGCGACTACGGCCTTTTTAGGGTCTGTTACGACGGGGCTAAGAAGATGCGGGATGCCGTCATAAACGCTGAGTTCCAGCATTTTCGGATCGATCATGATCATCCGGCATTCATCCGGCGTCAGCTTATAAAGAAGCGACAGGATCATCGTGTTGATTGCCACAGATTTACCCGAGCCTGTTGTCCCCGCAATCAGCAGGTGAGGCATCTTGGCGAGGTTGGCGACAATAGGCTCACCGCCGATATCCTTGCCAAGTGCGAGCGCCAGTTTCTGGTTGCTGTCACCGAAATCGCGCGCGGCGAGGATTTCGCGCAAGACAACCATCTCGCGTTTCTCATTGGGAAGCTCGATGCCGATAACTGTGCGGCCCGGCACGGTGGAGACGCGCGCAGACAGCGCCGACATAGACCGCGAGATATCGTCAGACAGACCAATCACGCGCGACGCTTTAAGGCCCGGCGCGGGCTCTAGTTCATACATGGTGACAACGGGGCCGGGGCGGACGGAGACGATCTCGCCTTTGACGCCGTAATCATCCAACACCGCCTCCAGCATACGGGCGTTTTCTTCCAACGCCTCATCGCTGAGCACGTGGCGCTCCACAGTTGTCGGGTTGGTCAGAAGGCTAAGAGCGGGGAGCTCAAAATCGCTCGACTGATCGCCAAAATTCAATGTTGGCTGCGCCTCGGCCTTGGCCTTTTTCGATGGGGCAGGCTTTTTGCGCGGTGGGTGCTGGACGACGGCTTTTGGCTCTGGCGTTGGCACGTAGGCCGCTTCTTGCGGTGGATTAGGGTCGAATCCTACATCCTCTAGCCCATCGACCGGCATAGGCGACGGCGCCCGCAGGAGCGGTTCTGCGCGGGTCAGTTGCGGCTCTGCGCGCATGGCCTCATCGCTGCGCAGCTCATCGGGCGATGTCTTATGACCGCGGTTGCGAATGACGTCCGAGATCTTGGATTTGATCCGGTCTTCATTGTCGGCGTAGTCATAGTCGAATTCCTCTTCGACCTCTGGGGTCGGTGCCGGGCGGCGCACAAGGCTTGGCATACGCGCCAATATACCAGTGCGTTGCGGCGCTTGCGGCTCTTCGATTTGACCGACCTGAGCGGCGGGGCGCAAGGGCGGGCCTTCGATTGGCACGTCGACCTCGTAGGCTTCCTCGGCGGCCAGCGCGCGGGCCTCTTTGCGCTCTAAGCGTTTTGCATTGGCTTTGAGCGTCGCATGAACCGCGCCTTTGCCGGCACTTGAGAACATTTTGACGATGCTGGCATAGGTCAGGATCACGCCGACAAGAAGGAAGCGGCCAACGGCGCGCATCTCATCGCGGTCGAAGCCCAGAACAAAGAGCGACAGGACCGCAAGCCCCAAGAAGACGAAGAAGGCCAGAATCTTAAGTCCGAAGGTCGCGCTTATGGGCAGGATGTTGATCGTGTAGGCCAGAACCGTGTCGCCAAATAGCCCGCCCAGCCCGAAGGAATGCGTCCATTCGCTGACCGGCACATGGGTGGAGGCATAGACGGAGGCCAAAGCGACGGCCAAAGGCGCGAAAATCATCCGGCTGAAGGCGCGATCTTCGCCTTTGTGCATAATAAAGCGCAGGCCCCAAATGACGGTGACGAACGGGATGGCCCATGCACCGAAACCCACGATGACGAAAAGCGGGCTGGCGATAGAGGCGCCGAAACGACCAAGGTAGTTTTGCGCAGGTTCATCCGTGGAGGACAGCCAGCTTGGGTCTTCGGGAACGTAGGACAACAGCAAAAGCGTGATCACCAGACCGAAGCCAAGCAGGGCGAGGCCAAAGAGCTCTTTGCCGCGCTTTTCGATTGCCGCTTGCATATCTCCGTCCAAAAACGGGTCGCGATGCCTTGCCTGATACGCCATATTCTACGTCCTCACCTTCAATTATACATGCAGGTCTTCAGGGCGGTGAGCCCCGGCTGCAATTCGCTCATTGGTGCGACCAAAGCCGCCCGTATATATGTGTGTCCCGGGTTCGCGCCCCCGCCGTCGCGGCCCAGATAGGCGCCGGGGAGGGTTTTCACGCCCACTTCGCGCCAAAGCTTCTTACACGCTTCTTCACCGTCTTCGACGGGAAGCCACAGGAAAAACCCGGCCTCCGGCGCTTTGAAACCCGCCACATCGCTAAACAGCTCATCGGCAAATTCCAGCTTCTCGCGGTAAAGCGCGCGATTGGCCTCTACATGTTCTTCATCGGCCCAGACACGTTCGGCCACGCGCTGCAAAGGCAAGGGCAAAGGTGCGCCTGCGTAAGCGCGCAGCTGCTTCATACGTTTGATATTCTCTGGCCCGCTGGCCGCAAAACCGGACCGCAGACCGGCAAGGTTGGAGCGTTTCGAAAGCGAGTTGAACAAAACCACGCGTTCGGGATCGGTGCTATCGGCATGCGCGGCGCTGAGGGCGCCCAAAGGCGCTGCGGTGCGGTAAATCTCGGAATAGCATTCGTCGGCGAAAATCTTGAAGTCGTATTCTTCGGCGAGAGCCAAAAGGTCGCTCCAATACCCGGCCGTGGCAACCGCACCTTGGGGGTTGGAGGGCGAACAGATGTAAGCGATCGCGGTGCGGTTCAGCACGTCTTCGGGCAAGCTTCGGAAATCCGGCAGGAAACCCGTTTGGGCGGTGGCGGGTACATAAACGGGCTCCGCCTGCGCAGCGAGGGCTCCGACCGCGTAGACCTGGTAGAACGGGTTCGGCGTCAGGATGATGGATTTCTTGCCGCCATGCATCTCGGGGCAAAGCGCGAGTGCGGCGTTAAACAGACCCTCTCGCGTGCCGTTGAGCGGCAGGACCTGGCTATCAGCATCGAAATCGACACCGTAGCGGCGCTTGATCCAAGCGGAAATCTCAGCGCGCAGCTCGGGCGTGCCGTCATTGGGGGGGTAGCCGCCAAAGCCGTCGGAATGCTCGGCAATGATCTCGGTGATCCAATGGGGGAACGGGTGTTGAGGCGATCCGATGGTCATATCGACAGGCTCCGCGCCGGGCTCAAGACCGGCGAGCAAGCTCCGCAGGCGCGGAAACGCGTATGGTGGCAGGTTCGAAAACCGCTCGGGAAAGGTCATGGGACCACTGATTTGCCTCAAGGATCGGGATCATATCGTCCCGTTTCGGCCAAATTAGCCGCTCACGCCTCTTGGGTCCAGAAGAACGAGGCCAATTTTCACAAGCATTGCGGGGTGTTGTGTCTTTTGCGTCCCTAGGACAATGCGGCCTCTGCGGCGGCTCCGATACGGAGCAATTTTTCCTCTGCAAAGGGCGTGCTGAGCAACATAATACCTGCCGATTTGACGCTTGTGGGCAGTGTTAGAGCCGAAGAGCCCATCAAATTGCCGATCCGCGTGTTGCGCAGGGCAAGCAGGTTTTCGACCACGTAATACTCGCTGTCAGAGCTTAACCGCTCTGCATTGGGCGGCAAAATCGGCGATGTTGGCATGATGACCGCATCAAAGGGAGCGATAAAGCTGTTCCATTCGTCGCGGATCGCCTCAAGGGTATGAAGCGCTTGCAGATAGTCTTTCGCGCTAAGCCCCTTGCCGCCCATGAACCGCGTGCGGATTTCGTGATACATCAGATCGGGGTTTTCTTCGATCATCTCGCCCCATTGCGCATAGGCCTCACCTGCGAAAAGCGGGGCGGTGAGCGCCATGGCGTCGTTCATGTGAGGAAACGCGCGGGTCTCAAGCGTCGCACCAGCGGCACTTAGCTTTGAAGCTGCATCGTCGAACCCTTTGCGCGGGGCATCGCGGATGTCGTCAAAGGCGACTGTCTCAAGCACCATCAGGCGCATTCCGTCGAGCTTTGCGCCGCTCAAGTCAGGGGCCGTGCCCCCTTCCATCAGGGCCAGCAATTCACCCGCATCCTCGACCGAGCGGCAAAGTGGTCCGACCGTGTCAAACCGCGCACAAAGCGGTACGGAGCCTTTGACAGGCAAGCGCCCGTGGGTGGTTTTCAGACCGACCAGATCGTTCCAAGCCGCAGGGATTCGTACCGATCCGCCTGTATCAGACCCTATTGCACCCGCGGCCAGTCCGAATGCGACGGATGTGGCCGCCCCAGAGGAGGAACCACCCGGAACGGCATCCGCGTCGTTGATACAAGGCGGTGTTTCGGTGATCGGGTTGAGGCCGAGGCCTGAGAATGCAAGCTCGGTCATGTGGGTTTTGCCCAAGCAAACGCTACCGCCTTGGGTCGCGGTTTTCAGCACTTGGGCATCGCGCTCCGGGATGCGGTCCTTGAGATAGGCTGACCCTGCCTCGGTCGCGACGCCAGCACTGTCGAATAGGTCTTTCCAAGAAATCGGAACCCCATCAAGGGGCCCGAGCCGTCTGCCAGATTTAGCTCGTTTAGACGCCGCTTCGGCCTCGGCCTGCGCGCGGGGTTCGGTCAGGCGGGCATAGATGCGCGGGGTCAGTGTGTGGGTCTTGGCCGCGTCGAGATAGGTTTGGGTCAGGTCTACGGGGTCGATCTCCCCTGTCCCGATGCCTCGCCCCAGATCGCTTGCGGTCATTGTCAGCCAAGATTTCGACATCTGCACCCTTTCGGTTTTATCGAACGGTAGCGTCAGCAGATCGCATGGACAATCCCGCAAAGGCGACCATATTTGAGCTATGAGCAAATTGAACCAAATAGCGATTGTGGGCGGCGGGCTGAATGGCTGCGCTTTGGCCTTGGCGCTGGCCAGCGGCGGGTTTCGGGTCACGGTGATTGATAGCCTGCCGAAAGAGGCGCAGATCAGCGATGCGTTTGACGGTCGATCCTATGCGCTGGCGCTGGCGTCGAAACGCCTTTTGGCGGCTGTTGGACTTTGGGGCGATCTGGCAGATAACGCGCAGCCGATGCTTGAGATCAAAGTCACCGATGGGCGCGCGGGCGAAGGGGCCTCGCCGTTTTGGATGCATTTCGATCATGCGGAAATCGAAGAAGGCCCGATGGGTTTTATGGTGGAAGATCGCCACCTGAGACGCGCGTTTCTAAGTGCTATGGCCGCAGATGACCGGATCACGCAGATCTCGGAGCAGAGCGTGGTTGGCCAAGAGGTCAGCGCTGGCCGCGTGACGCTGACGCTATCGAATGGAGATAGCGTTGAGGCCAGTTTGGTGATTGGCTGTGACGGGCGCAAAAGTGGCACGGCAGAGCGTGCTGGGATTGCGCGGGATGTGAAGGATTACGGACAGACGGCGGTGGTGGCGGCCATCGGCCATGAAGCACCGCATGGCGGGGTGGCGCATCAGTTTTTCATGCCTGCGGGGCCTTTGGCGATCTTGCCTTTGACGGGTAATCGCAGCTCGATCGTTTGGGCGGAAAGCCATGCGCGCGCGGCGGAATTGTCGGCCTCAAGCGACGCAGATTTCATCACAGCCTTACAACCCGCATTCGGCGATTTTCTGGGGCCACTTCATGTTGCAGGCGCACGGTTTACCTATCCTTTGAACCTAACTGTGGCCAAATCCTTGACGGCAGATCGCGTCGCTTTGGTAGGCGACGCGGCGCATGGGATTCACCCGATTGCGGGGCAAGGGTTGAACCAAGGTTTGCGCGATGTCGCGGCCTTGGCAGAAGTTCTGGTGGAGGCGCGCAGACGCGGTGAAGATATCGGAAGCGGGGCCGTTCTAGATCGTTATGCCGATTGGCGACGGTTCGATGCCAAAACGCTGGCTGCGGCGACCGATGGGTTCAACACGCTGTTTTCCAACGATAATCCGGTCGCGCGTATGGGGCGTGATATAGGAATGGGGCTGGTTGGTTCCATCCCCGCGCTCCGGCGCAGTTTCATGCGCGAGGCGGCGGGACTTACTGGCGATCTGCCGCGATTGCTGCGCGGACAGGCGCTTTAATCCTTGTCCAGCGCACGGGCCTCGTCGATCAGCAAGATCGGGATGCCGTCGCGGATCGGGAAGGCCAGTTTGGCGGGTTTTGAGACGAGCTCTTGCCTGTCAACATCATAGCGCAACGTGGTGTGCGACAACGGGCAGACAAGCCCTTCAAGCATGGCGGGGTCAAAACCGGAGGCATCTGTCATTGCAACATCTCTTCATTGGAGCCACCGCGCAGTGAGAACTCGATCAGCGTGACCAAAGTCTCGCGACGGGTGCTGAGCGATGGGGCCTCTAGCAGGGCTTGTTTTTCTTCCGGCTCGAACGGGCAAAGCATAGAGAGCGAGTTGATCAGCAACTCGTCATCGGCGTCTTTGAGGCTTTCCCAATCGGTCTCCAACTCGCGGGCCTCGAAGAAGCGCTGCAAGGCGTCCAGAAAGGCGGGGCGGTCGAAATTCGTGTCGCGTTCGGCGGCACCTAAGTCACGATCGAACCCGTCCCAACTGGCGGAAACTTTGCGGTAGGGGGAGAAACCCGTGACCTCATCTTTGATACGAAAGCGTGATATGCCGCGCAGGGTGATCATGTAGCGGCCATCTTCCGTCTCGGAAAACTGGGTCAGACGACCAGCGCAACCGATGGAATGTAGCAGGCTTTGACCGTCAGGGCCTTCATGGGGCTGGACCATGCCGATCAGGCGGTGGCTCGTCTTCAGGCAATCTTCAAACATCTGCAAATAGCGCGGCTCGAACAAATGCAGCGGCAGATGCGCGCGGGGCAGCAGCAACGCGCCCGGAAGCGGGAAGACGGGGATCGTGTCGGGCAGGTCAGATGCTGAAAACATGATGGATAATCTAGCCCAAGATCGGGATCAGGCAAATATCATCGACGACAGCTTGCGGCGACCTGCCAGAACCATGGGATCTTCGGGCTTGAGCGCGTCGAAAATCGTGAAAAGCTGCGTCTTGGCAGCGCCGTCGTTCCACTCACGGTCGCGGCGGAAAAGCTCAAGCAATTGATCAATCGCGCCTTGCGTGTCGCCAGAGGCGTGCAGCGCTGTGGCCAGATCGAGGCGGGATTGGTGATCACTCTCGTCGGCCTCTAGCTTGCTTTGCAGTTCCGCGACGGGGCCTGCATCTTGCGCCTGTTTGAGAAGGGCGAGCTGGGCTGTTGCGGCTTCCAGCTCTGGGCTGGATTTCAGCGCCTCGGGGGCGTTGTCGATAAGCGCTTGCGCCTGATCAAGCTCCTCCATCGCGATATGCGCGCGGATCATGCCGCCATAAGCTGCGGCGTTCTCTGGCTCTTCGCCCAAGATCGCCGCGAAGGTTTGGGCCGCATCAACGGCGGCACCTTCATCCAACATCGCTTCTGCCGCCTCGATGGCGTCAGCAAGGCCGTTGTCCGGCGCGCCCCCTGAGAGTGCAACAAGTTTATCGACAAAGGCCAGAATTTCGCTGGGCGGCAATGCGCCTTGGAACGCATCGACGGGCTTGCCTTCCCAAAAGGCATAGACGGTCGGGATAGATTGAACCTGAAGCTGGCCTGCGATTTGCTGGTTCTGGTCGACATCCAGCTTGACCATCTTCACCGCGCCTTTGGCGTCCGTGACGGCCTTTTCCAAAGCAGGCCCAAGCGTTTTGCACGGCCCGCACCACGGCGCCCAGAAATCCACGATCACCGGAACAGTTTGGCTGGCCTCGATCACGTCTTGCATGAAGGTGGCTTCAGAGCCGTCTTTGATCAGGTCCGAGCTGGGTTGCGCCGCTGTATCGCCGAATTCGAGCATGTCACTATCTCCTGAGGATCAGCGTCTTATATGGAAGTTTGCGGGGCAAAGTCCAAGGGGTCGTGTCTTAAAGATCGAAAGTTGCGAAAACCGGAGCGTGGTCACTGGGTTTTTCCCATCCACGCACATGACGCAAGACGCGGCTGGAATGGGCAGCACTTGAAATATCTGAAGTGGCCCAGACGTGATCGAGCCTGCGGCCTTTATCAGCGGCGTCCCAGTCTTTGGCGCGATACGACCACCATGAATATAGCTGGCCTTCGGGGATATCCTGACGGGTGACATCAACCCAGTCGCCGGCCTCTTGCGTCTGAGCTAAATGCTCAACCTCAATCGGGGTGTGGCTGACGACTTTGAGTAGTTGTTTATGCGACCAGACATCATCTTCGCGCGGCGCGATATTGAGATCACCGACAAGGATCGATTTCTCTGGCTTGGAGGCGCGATAGGCGTCGCGCATATCCGTCAAGTAGTCGAGCTTTTGGCCAAATTTCTCGTTCACCTCACGGTCGGCCACATCGCCGCCTGCGGGCACGTAATGGTTGTGAATGGTCACGCCGTTTTCCAGCTTGCCCGCGATATGGCGCGCGTGGCCGAGATTTGCGAAATCCTCGGCACCAGCTTCAACCATCGGCAAGCGCGACAGGATCGCGACGCCATTATAACCCTTCTGGCCGCGCGCAACGATGTGGGTGTAGCCAAGCGCGTGGAACCCTTCGAGCGGGATCTTGTCGACCGGGCTTTTACATTCCTGAAGACATAGCACATCGGGCGCTTCGTCTTTGAGCAGTTGCAGCACAATCGGCTCGCGCAGACGGACGGAGTTGATGTTCCATGTTGCAAGCGTGAAGGGCATATCGGGCTCCGGGAATGAGGTTTTGCAGACCCTAATCCGACGGTCGCGCGACCTCCACCCCTAGAAATTTCCCAGTGCGGTCAGAAGTGCCTCCATAAAGAGCGCGGGGTCCTCGATTTGGGGGATATGGCCGACGCCGGGCATCACAATCAGCTCGGAGCCTTCGATCAGCGCGTTGAGTTTTTGGCCTTGGGCGAGTGGGGTCGTTGTATCTTCTGCGCCCCATAAAATAGCAGTGGGCAGGGTGATCTTGGCAATCTCATCGGGCCGCGTGCTCAGCGCGTCTTTCGGTGGAACGACCAGCGACGGCAACCAACGCGCCACTTCACGGGTAGAGCCTTCAAGCACTGCGGGGCGCGATAAGACTTGCAAATACTCATCCGTCGCGCGGTCCTTGCGGTGCAGGAATTGCTGCAACAGCCAGCGCGACAAAAGCGGGTTGGTGATCGTGGCCGAGACTACAGTTTCGCGCAGCCACATCGGCCCAAGGATCGCGGGGAATTTAGTGTCTTTGAGATGCGAATTCACTCCGACCGCGCCGTCGATGATGATATAGGCGGCAAAGGCCTCGGGTTGCATCAGCACGGCCTCGGTGCCCGCCCCTGCCCCGAAGGAATGCGCGGCCAAGATGGGCTTGGTGTTGAAGGTCTCAACCAACGCAAGCAGGCGTTTGGCCTGCGTCTGGCGGGAGTAATCCCCGCTTTCGTCGCGATCTGAAAAGCCCATGGGCGGCATGTCGAAGGCGATGGCGCGGTAGCCGTTCTTGGCCAAGTCACGCAGCGTTTCGTCCCAAAATCCGGCCCATCCCACCGAGCCATGCGCCAAAAGCACGAGCTGGCCGTCCTCTGGCCCGTGTTCTTCGACATAGATCTTGCCCATCTGGGTCTCGATCACGCGTCCCTCAAAGGGAATCACGTCTTCTAACGCGCGAACTTCGCGCCAAGAGGCGGCCACGCGGAAGATCGCGAGCACCAAAATCAGGAGAACGAGAAGCCAGAAAAGGAAGGTGATTAGCCGTCTGAGCATGGTTTTTGCCTGTTTTCCGTCGAATATAGACGCAAAACCGCGCTTTGGGCAAAAAAAGACCCGGGCACGAAGCCCGGGCCAGTCCAACAGGGAGGTGTTACTTCATAACCCCGAAGTAACCAGGGGGTTCGTTGTTACAAGTTCAGTTTGTAGCCACCAGATTCGGTCACAAGAAGGCGGGCATTGGACGGTTCTGGTTCTATTTTCTGACGAAGACGGTAAATATGTGTCTCCAATGTGTGCGTGGTCACGCCCGCATTATAGCCCCAGACCTCATGCAGCAGCACATCGCGTGCCACGACGCCATCGGTCGAGCGGTAGAGGAATTTCAGGATATTCGTCTCTTTCTCGGTCAGACGGATCTTCTTTTCATCTTCAGTCAGCAGCATCTTCATCGCCGGCTTGAACGTATATGGTCCAAGCTGGAAAACGGCGTCCTCGGATTGCTCATGCTGGCGCAATTGCGCGCGGATACGCGCCAGTAGGACCGGGAATTTGAACGGTTTAGAGACATAATCATTCGCGCCCGCATCAAGGCCCAGAATAGTGTCAGCATCGCTGTCATGGCCTGTCAGCATCAAAATCGGGCATTTAACGCCTTGTTTGCGCATCAATCGGCATAGCTCGCGGCCATCGGTGTCAGGCAAGCCCACATCAAGGACAACAAGATCGTAGATCGTTTCTTTGGCCTTTTCCATCGCGCGCGCGCCATTTTCAGCCTCGAACACATCGAAATCTTCGGTCAGAACAAGCTGTTCCGAGAGCGCCTCGCGCAGGTCTTCGTCATCATCTACAAGCAGTATCTTCTTGAGCGTTGCCATTGGTTCATTCCTTTGTCTGTCCCTCATAAACTGGGCGTGATGGGGCCAAACAACAACTCACGGGCTCGTTATTCACGCCGACGTGTCGCGGGGCGGTCAAATGTTTCAAAATCCGACGATTGCGATTAAAGATTAGGGTGAAATGTTACAAAAGAGCCTGAATGCCCCTGTCACCTACCCTTTCTGAGCTGATTGCACGCGCGCGGGCGGATTTGCGCATGGGCGTTCCCATCGTGATCGCAGATGTGATGATTTGTGCGGCAGAGACGTTGCAGGCGGAGCGTTTGGCCGATTTGCAGCTTTCAAATGGCGCGTTGCAGCTGGCAATTACCAGTTGGCGGGCGCAAACGCTCAAAGCACCGGCCTATGACGGGGATGTGGCGCGGTTGGCCATCCCATCAGATGCGCCGCTGAGTTGGATACAAGCGATTGCCGATCCGGCTGATGATCTGAATACGCCGATGAAGGGTCCTTTGAAATCTCTGCGCGATGGTGATGCTTCTGTTGCGCGGCTGGCGATCGGTCTGATCAAGGACGCGCGGCTCTTGCCTACCGCGGTGCTCGCGGGTTTGAACGACGGGCAAGCCGTTGCGCGCGAGTTAGGGCTCACCTATTTGCCCTTAGCCGGGTTGGCGCAGAGCCTAGAGGCACGCCATGTCTTGCGTCCGATTGTCAGCGCGAAACTACCTTTGGCAGTTAGCGAGGCGGGCCGTTTGCATGTGTTTCGCCCCGATGATGGCGGCGAGGAGCATTACGCGGTTGAGATCGGTCAACCTGAGCGGAATGCGCCCGTGTTGACGCGATTGCATTCGGCCTGTTTCACCGGTGACTTGCTGGGATCGCTGAAATGCGACTGCGGCGCGCAGTTGAACGGTGCTTTGCAGCAGATGGGGGCTGAGGGGCATGGCGTCTTGCTTTATCTCAACCAAGAAGGGCGCGGAATTGGCTTGGCCAATAAGATGCGCGCCTATTCACTGCAAGATCAGGGGTTTGATACGGTCGAGGCGAACCACAGGCTCGGATTTGAGGATGACGAGCGCGATTTTCGCATCGGCGCGGAGATATTGCGCGCGCTTGGGTTCTCGACAGTGCGGTTGCTGACCAATAATCCCGCGAAAGTCGCGATGCTGAACGCCAATGGGCTGGATGTGACGGAGCGGGTGCCTTTGAAGGTTGGCAAGACGGCCTTTAACGCCGATTACCTGAAAACGAAGGCCGAAAAGTCCGGACATCTTCTTTGAGCATTGATGACATCGTGGTCACACGCGGCTCTGCGCGCTATCTCGGGCGGCATTTGCCATGCTCGATTGGCCGCGGCGGGGTGAGTGATGCCAAGGTCGAGGGTGATGGCGCCACGCCATTGGGCACGCACCGCATTGTTGGCATGCTCTACCGCGCGGATCGGGTCTTGCCCCCTGCGCCTTGGGCGCGCGCGATTGGGCCGCGCGATCTGTGGTCTGATGATGTGGACGATACGCAATATAATCACATGGTTCGCGCGCCCTATATATATAGTCACGAAAAGCTCGCGCGTAGCGATCCGCAATATGATGTGGTGCTCATCACCGATTGGAACTGGCCGGATGCGACCCCGGGCAAAGGATCGGCGATTTTTGTTCACCAATGGCGCAGGCCGCATTGGCCAACGGCTGGTTGTGTGGCCTTTGCGCGGCATGATCTGTTGTGGCTGGCGGGGCGCGTTTCGCGTGGAACGCGGTTGATCGTTAAACCCTAGCCGTATTCCCGTTCGCCAAAGATCGCGGAGCCGACGCGCACATGGGTTGCGCCAAAAGTTACGGCTTTCTCGAAATCCCCGCTCATCCCCATGCTCAGCCTATCAAGCCCGACAGACTTCGCCAGCTTGGCCAGCAGCGCGAAATGGAGCGAGGCTTCCTCATCTGCGGGCGGGATGCACATGAGGCCGATAATAGGCAACCCAAGCGCGCGGCACTCGCTGACAAAACCCTCCGTTTCATCAGGTGCAATACCCGCCTTTTGCGGCTCCAGCCCTGTATTGACCTGCACAAACAGATCGGGGCAATGGCCGAGCTCATCGCGCATCATGGCGATGCGTTTGGCGAGTTTCAGACGATCCAGCGTGTGGATTACGTCGAACAGCTCCATCGCTTGGCGGGTCTTATTGGATTGCAAAGGCCCGAGCAAGTGAAGCTCAATACCATCAAATCTTTGCTTGAACTCCGGCCATTTGCCAGCCGCTTCCTGCACACGGTTTTCGCCAAAAACACGGTGGCCCTCAGTCAGAACGGCCTCGACCCGCGCGTTGGGTTGGATTTTTGAGACTGCGATTAGATGCGTGCTGCCTTGTGGCCTGCCGGCTGTTTTCTCTGCGGCGGCGATGGCTGTCAGGGTGTCAGATAGCGACATTCGGAGTCTCCGTTCTATATGTCTCTTCTCACCACGGAGCGGCACAAAAGAAAAGAGCGGGCGCTAAGGCCCGCTCTCTCAAATCTTTGTTGGGTGGGTGAGCTTAGAAGCTCAGGCCAAGACCCAAGGATGCGGATTGTGGGTCGAACGCGCCGCCAGTGTCGGAGCGACCGTAGCCTACGTGTACAACTGCGCCGCCGCCGAGGTCATAAGCAGCCGAGAGGCCGATGCCGGATGCGTCGCCGCCGCCTACGAATTCAACTTTACCGTAGTTAGCGTGGACCGAGATTGGGCCATTTGTGTAGCCGATGCCCAGACCGATGTTGTTATCTGCTGCGTTGTCGGACCAGTCAGCGTAAACGATACCAACCGAGAAGCCGCCATCAAGGATGGCTGTTGCCGAGATACCAACAGCGGAACCGTCAGTGTCAGCGTCTTGGTAACCAAGACCAAGGTTTACAGCTGTGCCACCCAGATCCAGAGTGTATTTCAGACCGATTGCGAAGCCGTCGCCGCCCAGAAGGCCGCCATTGTCGTCGTCAACCGAAACAGCAACACCGAAGTCGCCGAATGTGTGGTCCCAACGCAGGATTTGACCGTCGTTTGCACCGTCAAGGTACGAGCCAACGTAACCAGCATGCGCTGTTTCGTCATCTGCGATCGAGCCAGGGTTGCCGACGTTGCCAGCTTCTGTCAGGGCCCAGTCCAGAGCGCCGTCAGTGTCACCCATTGTGACTGTACCGAACGAGCCGCGGATAAAGATAGTTGCGCCACCGTCGTCAGCGTTGTTTGCAACAGCTGCGGCACCAGAACCACCTTCGTCAAGATCGACGGAAGCGCCGAACTCAAGGCCGTTGTCAGTTTCGCCAGCCATCGAGAATGTTACGTCGATGTCTGTGAAGAATTGTGTATCAACTGCAGAAGTTTTGAAGAGACCCATTTCGGCACGGCCGGACAGGGAAACATCAGCAACAGCGGCGCCAGCGAAGGCAACCAGAGCTGTGGATGTGAAGAGAACTTTTTTCATTTTGAGTTGCCTCTAGGTTAGATTGATCGTTTTAAACTCGTCTGCATCTTAATAGGCTGAAAAATATGTCTTTCCAAGCCCATTGCTACTTGGCGCTATTTCCGGCGGATTAGCGGATCATTTTTGCAACGGTAGCCCATCTGAGCGTCTTGTCGGACTCAAACCCCCGAAACGGAAAAGAGCGGGTCAAAGCCCGCTCTTCGCCATAAATTCTTAGGTTTGGAGAGCTTAGAAGCTCAGGCCAAGACCCAACGACCAGCTATCTTCGTCGATACCCAGGCGATCTTCGCCTGAACCGTAGCCGAAGTGTACAACTGCACCGCCGCCGAGGTCATAGGCTGCTGCCAGACCGAAGCCATCGGAGTCAGTTCCGTCGATGAAGTCAACCTTACCGTAGTTGGCGTGGACCGAGAATGGACCGGACGAGTAGCCGATACCGATGCCGAAGTTGTTGTCTGCTGCGTTATCTTTCCAGTCAGCGTAAACGATACCGACCGACAGGCCGCCATCAAGCACGGCTGTTGCCGAGATACCAACAGCGGAACCGTCAGCGTCAGCGTCTTGGTAACCAAGACCAAGGTTTACAGCTGTGCCACCCAGATCCAGAGTGTATTTCAGACCGATTGCGAAGCCGTCGCCGCCCAGAAGGCCGCCATTGTCGTCGTCAACCGAAACAGCAACACCGAAGTCGCCGAATGTGTGGTCCCAACGCAGGATTTGACCGTCGTTTGCACCGTCAAGGTACGAGCCAACGTAACCAGCATGCGCTGTTTCGTCATCTGCGATCGAGCCAGGGTTGCCGACGTTGCCAGCTTCTGTCAGGGCCCAGTCCAGAGCGCCGTCAGTGTCACCCATTGTGACTGTACCGAACGAGCCGCGGATAAAGATAGTTGCGCCACCGTCGTCAGCGTTGTTTGCAACAGCTGCGGCACCAGAACCACCTTCGTCAAGATCGACGGAAGCGCCGAACTCAAGGCCGTTGTCAGTTTCGCCAGCCATCGAGAATGTTACGTCGATGTCTGTGAAGAATTGTACGCCAGCGACTGCGTCGCTGTCGAAGATACCCATCTCGGCACGGCCGGACAGGGAAACATCAGCAACTGCTGCGCCAGTGAAGGCAACCAGAGCTGTGGATGTGAAGAGAACTTTTTTCATCGTTTTCCCTCAAGATTTATTTTTGGTGCACCTCAATTCAGGGAATCCGAACTGAGTCCACGGATGTTTTTGCGCTTTCAGAGAGGTAATTCAAGCCATGTAAAACCGCGTTCGATGATACCACACATAATGGTGCAGCTATGCCACAGTGGATAAGTAGGTCCAAACCGGCTCGATTCGCTTTAAAACTTGTCCGTCTGGAGAGGCTCGGATAAGACAAAGGAAAGCCGATAAAAAACAGGGCCTGGGCGCGATGACGAGCAGCAAAGTAATCAAATGGACCATAGTGATCGCCGTCACCGCGAGCTTATCTGCCTGCGGCGGGCGCGGAAGTGGCCTTTTTGGCAATGGCGGTAGCGGTCTGGGCGGCGGCAATGCCGGCACAGCCAGCGACAAAAACCCCGATGGGATCGAACGCGACTTTGACAGCCCGGCCAGACAGGCCGCAGCACAGAAGGGTTCAACGATTTGGGACCTGTTTCGCAATAATGACGACCCCAATGTCACGCTAAAGGTCAATAAATACCTGTGGAACGCCGCTTTGGACGTGTTGAACTTCATGCCGATTGAGGCCGCCGATCCGTTTACCGGCACAATCGCGATGGGGTATGGCCGGCCGCAAGGCGGCGGCTCGCCCTACCGCGCTACGGTGTTTATCACTGATCCGGCGCTGGATGCACGGTCTTTGCGAGTGTCCTTGCAAGGCTCAGGCGGGCGCGCGGTTTCGGCCACGACTCAACGCGCGGTTGAAGATGCGATCCTGACACGTGCGCGTCAGCTACGTATTGCCGATACCAAGCTCTAGAGCGCAATCCGAAAAGTGGGTACCGGTTTTCGGGGCAAATTGCGCGCAAGACTAATACTCTAGACCCCCGGTCGCAGCACATTTATGACAATCGCCGGGCCCTTTCGCCCGGCGTCTTTCGTTTAAGGAACCAAAATGTCTCGCTACAACGCCCGTACCGTCGAACCTAAATGGCAAAAAGCCTGGAATGAGGCCGAGACTTTCCTTGCCGTGCGCGATGAAACCAAGCCGAAATACTATGTGCTGGAGATGTTTCCCTACCCGTCGGGCCGCATCCATATCGGGCATGTGCGCAATTACACGATGGGCGACGTGATCGCGCGCTATAAGGCGTCGTGTGGCTTTTCCGTATTGCATCCTATGGGCTGGGACGCGTTTGGAATGCCCGCCGAGAACGCCGCGATGGCAATTGGTGGGCATCCGAAGACATGGACCTACGACAATATCGCGACGATGCGCGATCAGATGAAGCCTCTGGGGCTCAGCATCGATTGGACGCGCGAATTTGCGACCTGCGATCCGGAATATTACGGCCAGCAGCAGGCCTTGTTTCTCGATATGCTCGACCAAGGGCTGGTCTATCGCAAAAACGCGGTGGTGAACTGGGATCCGGTCGATATGACCGTTTTGGCCAATGAGCAGGTGATTGACGGCAAGGGCTGGCGCTCGGATGCGCCGGTGGAGCGGCGCGAGCTGACGCAATGGTTCTTTAACATCTCGGATATGGCCGAAGATTTGCTCGGCGCTTTGGACGGGCTCGATAACTGGCCCGCCAAGGTCAAACTGATGCAGGCCAATTGGATCGGCAAATCGCGCGGGCTGCAATTCAGCTTTGAGCGCGTGGGTGGCGGCGCGCCGATTGAGGTCTACACAACGCGCCCTGACACGCTGATGGGCGCGTCATTTGTGGGCATCTCGACCGATCACCCTTTGTCAAAGGAACTTGAGGCGAAAAATCCCGAACTGGCCGCGTTCAATGCGGAATGTCGCAAGCTGGGCACCTCGGAAGTTGATCTGGAGAAGGCCGACAAGCGCGGCTTTGACACAGGGCTGAAGGTCAAACACCCGCTCAACCCCGATTGGGAGCTGCCCGTCTGGGTCGCGAACTTCATTTTGATGGATTACGGCACAGGCGCCATTTTTGCTTGCCCTGCGCATGATCAACGCGATCTGGATTTCTGCCGGAAGTATGATCTGCCGGTGATTGATACATTCTTTGCCGAAGGCGACGCGACACCCGTAACGACAGAGGCCTTCGTGCCGCCGAAAACCGACAAAGTGCAATGGGTCGACCATTTCGCAGGTCTGGACGTGGCGACGGGCCAAGAGGCGATCGATAAGACAATCGAATTTGCCGAAGCTGCGGGCTGGGGCAAAGGCGTCACCAATTACCGTCTGCGCGATTGGGGCCTGAGCCGTCAGCGCTATTGGGGCTGTCCGATCCCCGTTGTGCATTGCGACACCTGCGGTGTGGTGCCCGAGAAGAAAGAAAACCTGCCAATCGAGCTGCCCGATGATGTGACGTTTGATATTCCGGGCAATCCGCTCGACCGGCATCCCACTTGGCGCAACACGGCTTGCCCGAAATGCGGCGAGCCTGCCAAGCGTGAGACCGATACGATGGACACGTTTGTGGATTCGTCTTGGTATTTTGCACGGTTCACGTCTCCGCGCGCGGGGGAGCCGACAGATCTGGATGACGCCTCCTATTGGATGAATGTGGATCAGTATATTGGCGGGATCGAGCATGCGATTTTGCATCTGCTCTATGCGCGGTTCTTCTCGCGCGCGATGCGCAAGACAGGCCATTTGCCGCAAGGC
>CAZCEW010000023.1:0-3563 GCA_964497775.1 uncultured Rhodobacterales bacterium | reverse complement strand
AAAATGTCGAAATCCAAGAAAAACGTCGTCGATCCGGTCGATATCATCGATCAATACGGCGCCGATACGGCACGCTGGTTTGTACTGTCTGACAGCCCGCCCGAGCGGGATGTGGAATGGACGGCCTCGGGCGCGGAAGCCTCGTGGAAGTTTCTGGGCCGCGTTTGGCGTTTGGCGGCTGAGGTCGGCGATGGCTCTGACACCGACGAGGCGTTGGAGCGTGAGACGGCGAAAGCGATCCACGAGGTCACGATGGGGATCGAGACCTTCGGGTTCAATAAATCCGTGGCCAAGCTTTACGAATTTGCCAATGCGATCACCAAATCGAAAGCCGGTGACGGGGCCAAGCGCCGCGCGCTCACTGTTTTGGCGCAGCTAATGTCGCCGATGACGCCGCATTTGTCGGAAGAAATCTGGGCGCATCTGGGCGGCGAGGGCCTGATTGCCAACGCGCCTTGGCCAATCGCTGATGAAAGCCTGTTGGTTGAGGATACAGTGACTTTGCCGATCCAGATCAACGGCAAAAGACGCTCGGAGATTTCCGTGCCGAAGGACTTGCGCAAGGAAGAGGTTGAAAAACTGGCGCTGGCCGATGAAGCTGTGGTCAGAGCGCTTGAGGGCCAAGCGCCCAAGAAGCTGATCGTTGTGCCGGGCCGGATTATCAATGTCGTCATTTGATCGCAGATATGTGCTAGCAGGTCTCGCCACTTTGGCGGGATGCGGGTTCGAGCCTGTCTATCAGCAAGGCGGCAGCGCGGACGGGTTGCGCGGTGCTATACTGATCGATGATCCGAAAGATCGCGACGAGTTCAATCTGGTCGATCGTCTCGAAAACCGCTTCGGGAGGCCGCAAAGCCCTGTGTTCGGACTTCAGGTCGATATGTCGATCAGTGAAGAGGGTCTGGCGATTTCGGGCTCGAACGATATTACGCGCTACAATGTGTTGGGCGACGCGACATTCGTGATGACGCGGCTGTCCACGGGCGCGGTTGTTCATGAAGGCCGCGTGAACACGTTCACCGCCTATTCAGCAAGCCAGCAACCTGTTGCCACGCTCTCGGCGGAGCGCGATGCGCGGGTGCGCATTGTCGATGCATTGGCCGATAAGATTGCCGCGCAAGTTCTGCTGCATTCGTCTGACATCCAGTCATGAAGCTCAACGCTCGTGATGCGCGTGCGTTCTTCGCCAAGCCGGATCCGACGCGAACAGGCGTTCTGATCTACGGGCCCGACGCGATGCGGGTGGCGGTGCGCAGGCAAGACCTGATCGCAGCGCTTGTCGGCCCACAAGGCGAAGAAGAGATGCGGCTGACGCGTATTCCGGCCTCTGATCTGCGCAAGGATCCCGCGCTTTTGGCCGATGCAATCAAGGCGCAGGGCTTTTTCCCGGGGCAACGCGTGGCCTTTGTGGAGGATGCAACAGAAACTGTGGCTAAGACGGTTGAAGCGGCTTTGGCCGATTGGCAGCAAGGCGATGCGATTGTGGTTGTGACGGCGGGCCAGCTGACGCCAAGATCGGGCCTGCGCAAATTGTTCGAAGGCCACAACAACGCCTATGCCGCCGCAATCTATGCCGACCCACCCGGCCGCGACGAGATTGAGGCGGAGCTTGCCAAGGCAGGCATCAAAAACATTCCGCAAGACGCGCTAGGCGATCTGATGGATTTGGGCCGCAGTCTTGATCCGGGCGACTTTCGCCAGACCGTCGAGAAATTGAGCCTTTATAAGCTGGGCGACACCACGCCGCTTAGCTCGGAAGACATTGCCAATTGCGCGCCTTTATCGACCGAAGCCGCGTTGGATGATGCGTTGGATATTGTGGCCGAAGGGCGCGCCCACGAGGTCGGGCCGATCTTGACCAAGCTAGAGGCGCAAGGCGTGCAAGCGGTGCGGCTTTGCATTGGTGCTACGCAACATTTTCGCAAGCTCTATTCTGCCGCCAGTGATCCCGGTGGGGCCGAGGCGGGCATGGCGCGCGCGCGACCACCTGTGCCTTACATGCGCAAGGACCGGATGGCGCGCCAAGCCAAGCAATGGGGCGTGCATCGGTTGGAGCAAGCTTTGCGCTTGCTGACTGAAACTGACCTGACATTGCGCTCTTCTCAGCCGGTGCCGCAAAAAGCGCTGATGGAACGTGCGATGATCCGGCTTGCGATGATGGGCAAGCGTTAGGCTGCGTATCTGGCCGCCGCCTGCCCCGCCCAGCGCCCTGTCGCCAGACATGCGGTAATCAAATAGCCACCCGTTGGCGCTTCCCAATCGAGCATTTCTCCGGCCGCGAATGTGCCGGGTCTGTCGCGTAGCATCAGATTTTCGTCGAGCGCTTCAAACCGCAAACCGCCTGAAGTGGAGATTGCTTCGTCGATTGGTCGGGGACCTTCATGGGCAATGGGCAGCGCTTTGATCAGTTTGGCGAGCCGCTTTGGCGCTGTCGGCAAAGGGCGCGCGAATTCCTGCAACAGCGCCAGCTTGACCGGTTCTAGCTTCAAGGCCTTGCGCAGATGGTTGGTAAAACTCGCCTTGCCTTGCGGGCGCGACAGTCGTTGGATGAGTTTCTCCACAGGCATGTCGGGCAGCAGATCAAGTGCCAGCGGCGCACCCTTGCGCAATGCAGTCGAGACCGCATAAATTCCGCCGCCTTCCAACCCTTTGGCCGAGATAATCGCCTCGCCGCGGTGCCGCTCCCCTGCAATCAAAGCGATGTTTTTAAGTGGCGTTCCGAAATGCTTGGATATGTGATCTGACCACGCCACGACCAGTCCGAAATTGCTGGGCTGAAACGGAGCAAGATCGGCCGCATCGAAATGCGCGCTCCATTGCCCGTCTGATCCCAGTTTGTGCCAAGATGCACCGCCCATGGCCAAGACAGTCACATCTGGCGTCAGCGCGGTGGCGGCTTCGGGCCCGATGAGCGTCACGGCGTCGCCGTCCCAACCGGTCCATTTTGTGCGGGTCTGGAATTTGACGCCCTGCGTTTCGAGTTTTGCCAGCCATGCCCGCAACAACGGAGAGGCTTTCATCGCTTTGGGAAAGACCCTGCCCGATGAGCCCGTAAAGATCGGCTGATCTAGCGTTGCAGCCCAGGCTTGCACATCGTCAGGGCCGAAATCCTTGATGATAGGACGGAGCCCTTTGGCCGGGCCGTAGGCGCTTTGAAACTTGTCCAGATCTTCGGCTTTGGTCAGGTTCAAGCCCGATTTTCCGGCCATCAAAAACTTGCGCCCGACAGACGGTTTTTGATCAATGACAGTGACGCGCAATCCGGTTTTTGACATCACATCTGCAGCCATCAATCCCGCTGGCCCCGCACCGATGACAAGTGCTGTTTTCACTTGGGCAATTGGCCTTTGAACTCGACCACACGGTGCGGATACGGGATTTGGATGCCGTTCTCTTTCAGCGCATTCCAGACTAGAAACAGCACGTCAGAGGTGTATTTGTTTTTGCCGTCATCCAGACCATTGACCCAGAACTCCACCGCGAAATCTACGCCGCTATCACCAAAGCCGCGCAGCTCGCAATCAGCGGGGAAGGGCTCCATCAGGACTTCCGGGTGGGCTTGC
>CAZCEW010000022.1:0-33145 GCA_964497775.1 uncultured Rhodobacterales bacterium | reverse complement strand
GGCGGGGCAGGCGGGCAGCATGCGTGTCTCGTGGCCGATGCTTTGGGGATGAAGTCGGTGTTCATTCACCCTTATGCGGGGGTGCTCAGCGCCTTTGGCATGGGGCTGGCTGACATCCGCGCGCTGCGTGAGCAGCAGTTTGAGAAGCCTCTGAGCGAGATCCACCGCGCCGCGCGCCGCCTTGATGAAATGGCGGCTGAGGCCAATGAGGAAGTGGCCTCGCAAGGGGTCGAGATGGCCTTGATCGAGACCCAACGCCGGGCCTATTTGCGCTATCCCGGCTCCCATCAAAGCTTGGAAGTGCCCTTTGGCAGCGAGGCCGAGATGCGCGCAGGTTTTGAAGCGGCGCATATCGCGCGGTTCGGGTTCGCGGCGCCAACCGATGATCTGTTGATCGAAATGCTGGCCGTCGAGGCCATCGGCGCAGGCGACGGGTTGAACACAGACGAGATCGCGAAAACGTCCATCGGCGCGCCTGTCATGGAGCCTTTGGCCGTGGCGGGTGAGATGACCTCCGTGCCGTTTTACCAGCGTGAAAATCTCGGCCAAGACGCGCAAATCGCCGGACCCGCGGTGATCAAAGAGGCGACAGGCACCACAATGGTCGAGCCGGGCTGGACGGCCAATTTGGATGCAGCGGGCAATTTGATCTTGCGTCGCACCAGGGCCATCGCACGCGAAACCGCGCTGGGCACCAAGGCCGATCCGGTGATGTTGGAAGTGTTCAACAACCTGTTCATGTCGATTGCGGAGCAAATGGGCTCGACCCTGCAAAACACGGCTTATTCGGTCAATATCAAGGAGCGGCTGGATTTCTCCTGTGCGCTGTTTGACGCCTCGGGTGATCTGGTCGCCAATGCGCCGCATGTGCCGGTGCATTTGGGGTCAATGTCGGATTCCGTGCGCAAAGTGGCCGAGTTGAACGCAGGCCATATCAAACCGGGCGACGCGTTCATGCTCAACGCGCCGTTCAATGGCGGCACGCATTTGCCCGATGTCACGGTGATTACGCCCGTCTTTGACGCCCAAGGCACAGAGATTTTGTTCTTCGTCGGCTCGCGTGGCCATCACGCGGATATTGGCGGGCGCACACCGGGCTCTGCGCCGCCTGACAGCACGCGGATTGAAGAAGAAGGCGTGGTGATCGACAATTTCAAGATTGTTAGCGAAGGCATTTTGCGCGAGGCCGAGACCCGCGCGCTGCTGGCCTCGGGCGAATACCCGTGTCGCAATATTGATCAGAATATGAAGGACTTAGAGGCACAAGTTGCAGCAAATGCGACGGGTATCCGCGAAGTCCATAAGATGATCGACAGCTTCGGCATCGACACGACTCTCTCCTATATGGGCCATGTGCAGGCCAATGCAGAAGCAAGCGTGCGGCGGGTGATTGGCAGGCTGAAAGACGGCCAATTCACCTATCCGATGGATTTCGGCCAAGAGATCAAAGTGGCTGTGCGCGTCGATGCGGAAAATGGCACAGCCGAGATCGATTTCACCGGCACCTCGCCGCAAGGGGCGAATAATTACAACGCGCCGCGCTCGATATGTAATGCGGTGGTTTTATACGTGTTCCGAACGCTTGTGGGGGCGGATATTCCGCTCAATGAAGGGTGTTTGAAGCCGCTCAAGATCATCGCTCCCGAGGGGTCGATGATTAACCCGAAATATCCGGCTGCGGTGATCGCGGGCAACACGGAAGTCAGCCAGAATATCTGCGACTGCTTGTTTGGTGCGCTGGGCGTGATTGCGGGATCGCAAGCGACGATGAATAATTTCGTCTGGGGCAATGAAGAATTCCAAAATTACGAAACCATTGCAGGCGGGACAGGTGCGGGCCCCGGATTTCACGGTGCCAGCACAGTGCAGGTGCACATGACCAACACGCTGATGACCGATCCAGAAGTGTTGGAGACGCGGTTCCCCGTGCGCGTTGAGGAGTTTGTGACCCGCAAAGGCTCTGGCGGGCGGGGGCGTTGGTCGGGTGGCGATGGCCTGCGCCGGACGTTGCGTTTCCTTGAGGATGTCAAAGTCACCACGCTCTCGTCGCACCGCGTTGTGCCACCCTTTGCGGGTGGGGGGGCAGACCCCGGCCAAGTGGGCCTCGATCATGTGATCCGCGCGGATGGCCGCCGCGAGAAACAACCGGGCAATACGGAAGTTGATCTGCGCGCAGGTGATGCGTTCGAAATCCAGACCCCGGGCGGCGGCGGTTGGGGCAAGCCGAGGGCTAAGTGACGCTTGCCGCAGTGATTCGTTTGGTGCTACTGTCATGACATAACAAAGAGATGCGACGCACAAAGAGGCGCGCACGAGGCAACAGGCAGGTAGGCAAGATGAGCAAAGCGTTTAGCTTTAGCGGCACCTATGTTTTGACGTCAGATCAGGTGATTTTGAACGGCACGAAGATGCGTGAGGGCGAAATCCCGACCGTGGGTCAGATTTTTTGCTGGGCAGGCGACGCAATGCGCCTCGATGGGCCTCAATCGACGCTTTTACTCGAAGGGGCCACGAAACTTGGCGATCTGCACCGCCGCGCCTCAAAATTGATCGCGCGCAAGTTTGATCTGGCGCCAGCGCCGTTAGAGCCTTTGGATCAGATCGATGCAGTAGATAGCGATGACGGGTTCGAGATTTCCGACGGTCTGACGCAATTCACGCTGGTGCCCATTCGCGCGCCGCGCGCAGGCCAGACGCTTTTGTGGTGTCCGGCAGGCATTCCCGAGACGGGCCGGATTTATCACGTCACGCGGGTCTCCAAGCCGGAACCAAAGCTGCGCGCGCAAAATGATTTTGGCGGCGATGTGATCTGTTTCACGCAAGGCACGCGCATCCGCACTGAGGATGGCGAAAAGCTGGTCGAGCATCTGAGCCCCGGCGATTATGTGCAAACCAAAGATGACGGGATGCAGGAAATCCTGTGGACCGGTCAGCGCCGGATGAGCGGCGCGCGGCTGCATGCCATGCCCGAGCTGCGCCCTGTGCGCATCCGCTACAACGCGCTGGGCTATGACATTCCTGACAGCGATCTTCTGGTCTCTCCGCATCACCGGATCATCTTTTCAGGTGCCAAAGCGCAGGCGCTGTTCAATCAATCCGAAGTGCTTGTCGCGGCTCATGATCTGATCAATGACAGCTCTGTCTTCGTCGATCACGCGGTGCAAGAGGTGACGTATCACCATATTTTACTGGCCAATCATCAGGTCCTTTGGGCCAATGGGGTGGCGACTGAAAGCTATCACCCCGCTAGCACGAGCCTTGAGACGATCGAAGACAACCAACGCGGCGCGCTTTTGGAGCTGTTTCCCGATCTGGCGCATGACCTGCACAGCTATGGCGGCTATGCGCGGCGCAATCTTGACCGCGCCGAGGCTGCGATACTGATACAAGCCGGCACTTGAGCTTGGCGTTTTTGCGCGGGCATTGGCAATTGCTGTGCCTTGTGGCCGCGATTTTCGCGCTATGGTCGACGCCATTGGTCACGCCTTTGAAGATACTGGTGGTCTATTTCCATGAGCTTTCACATGCGCTCGCCGCTTTGCTGACAGGCGGTTCGGTCGAGCGGATCAATGTGTCTCCGGCTCAGGGCGGTTTTGCCGAAATTCGAGGCGGCAACAGGTTTGCGACGCTCACGGCGGGCTATCTGGGATCACTCCTTCTTGGTGTTGTCCTTCTTTTGCTGGCGTTGCGCAGCCGGTGGGACCGTGTCGTGATGGGGCTCTTGGGGGCTGTGACGTTGCTGGTCACAGCGCTTTATATGCGCGATCTTTATACAATCGGGTTTGGCATCGTGACAGGTGGCTTGATGCTGGCCACCGCGTGGTGGCTGCCCCGCGCGCTCAATGATCTGGTGCTGCGGGTAATCGGCGTGACATCGATGATCTACGTGCCTTACGATATTTTCGACGACACGATCCGCCGCTCTGGCCTCAGATCCGATGCGCGGTTGCTGGCCGAAGAGATTGGCGGGACGACCGTCATTTGGGGTGGCATCTGGCTCGTTATCGCGATGGTGGTCATTGTGGCCAGTTTTCGCTGGGGGTTGGGACCTGACAGCAATATTAAACTGGGGCGCACCAAACAGCGTTGACTCTGCCCGCACGGCTTATATAAGCGCGGCTTCATTGGTGTTGGTGGCCCTCGCAAGAGGATGCCCTGTCGCTGCGGCAAAATCCGCAGAGAGGACAACGCCCTTCCTAGCGCGCCTCATCCCTGAAAAGTGGGAACCGGTTTTCGGACAAGATGAGGCGGCCTAATATTGAGAAGGAGATCAGCGTATGACTAAACGTACCGCTGCCAAATACAAAATTGACCGCCGGATGGGTGAAAACATCTGGGGTCGTCCGAAATCCCCCGTCAATCGTCGTGAATATGGCCCCGGCCAGCATGGTCAGCGCCGCAAAGGCAAATTGTCTGACTTTGGTCTGCAATTGCGCGCCAAGCAGAAGCTGAAAGGCTACTATGGCGATCTGACTGAAAAGCAGTTCCGTGGCATCTATAAAGAAGCCGAGCGCGTGAAAGGCGATACAGGCGAAAACCTGATCGGTCTTTTGGAGCGTCGTCTGGACGCTGTTGTTTACCGTGCGAAATTTGTGCCGACCGTCTTTGCGGCCCGCCAATTCGTCAATCACGGCCATGTCACCGTCAACGGCAAGAAGGTCAACATCCCATCCTACCGCGTCAAAGAAGGCGATGTGGTTGAGGTGCGCGAGAAATCCAAGCAAATGGCGCTTGTGATTGAAGCCTCGCAATTGCCCGAGCGTGACGTGCCGGAATATCTCGAAGTGGACCACTCGAAAATGGTCGCAAATTTCATCCGTACACCGGGTCTGGGCGACGTGCCTTACCCGGTTATGATGGAGCCGAACCTCGTGATCGAATATTACGCGCAGAACTAAGTTAACGCGCTATTGTTGCGAAAAGCCGCTCCTTGGGGGCGGCTTTTTTGTTTTTGTTTCCGTGTCGTCACTGCGTTAACGAAACTTTGCGATTCTGATGAGGTAATTTTGCATTTCCCCTTTGAATATTATGCTCAAACAGGGTAGGACAGCGGCGTGGGGGGGTGAGTGTGTCACCCTTTATGAGTATTCTTTGTGACGAGGCTAGTGTGGCCAAGACAGTCAAACAAAACCCGAATATGGGTCCGGAGACAGGTGAGTCGACCGGCCCTAATTCTGCGCGTGCATTGTCGGATTTTCAGACCCGTCTGAATGCGGCGCGCGAGAAACGTCAGCAGGTCCTTGCGGATCGTGGCGGTGAACGCCCGGGTTTTGGTCAAATTGCAGCCGCGCTGAAAGCGCAATCGGCGGCCTCTGGCGATTTGGACGCTGAAGGGTTCGATCCGACCCCGCCGCATGAGGATATGCAAGACGACAGCGCCGAAAATGGCGCGGCCGCGCCAAATGCGCAGGCGTCAGTCCAGACAGTGAAAAAGACCTCTGAGGAAAAGACAAGTAAGGCGGAAGCCTCATCTGGCTCGGCGAAGGGTGCAAAGACTGCACCAGCCGCGCCTAAGCGCGCGCGTCGTGGTGCCTCGGCCCTGCCGGAATTGGCAAGCCAAGAAGAATTAGTTGCGCAAAGCATGCGCGTCTCAGGCGCGTCTGGCTCTGGCAAATATGTGTTGGGCGGGATCGCAGCTGTTGCGGCACTCGCCGCGATGCTGTTTGGCGCATCGCAAGTGCCCTATGTCAGCAACAATGTGCTGGCCAGCGCACCGCTCGAGCCGGGCCCAACAGTGGCCGAAGACATTCTGCCTGCTTTGGCACAACCTGCCTCTGACCTGCCCGAGACTGTTTTGACGACCGCATCGGCAACAGCGGTGGCCCCTGTGCGCATAAGCCCTGTCACGGCTCTGGCCTCGACTACGCCTGAAAATCAGCTGGTCGTTGATGGTGTTTCCGCGGCCCAGAAAGTCTGGACCGTTGATGCGGGCCAAAGCGCGCGACCCAGCGGCACTGGCCTGTTTTCAAATGCGGCGACAGATAGCGCAGCGGCCGGCACAGAGCTTGTCAGCAGCCTGAAAGAGCCCGACACGCTCAACGTAGAGATCAAGCCGGCCAATGATGTCAGCCCGATCTTGAGCGGTTTGTTCCCGTCGGCCAATTCGTCGTTGGATGACAAAACCTTCCTTTTCGGCACGCAAAGCGGCTCCTAGGCACTCGCCAAGGGGCATGGCGCGCGATATGCAGGCGTCATGGCAATTGGTGACGGATTATCCAAATTAGACCTTGAGACAGCAAAACAGCTTCCGTTTATTCGCCAGCCTGTTTTCTTGCTCTGCCTGATGGCTTTCGCTTTGCCGATGGCTTTTGCGGTCTGGTCAGCGCTCTTGAACAATTTCGTCATCGAGGTGGCAGGCTTTACTGGCGTCGAAATTGGCTGGTTGCACACGGTGCGCGAAATCCCCGGATTTTTCGCGATCGGCGTCATCTTCTTGATCATTTTCATGCGCGAACAGGTCTTGGGGCTGATCTCACTGATCTTGTTGGGCGCGGCCACTGCAGTGACGGCATATTTTCCAACTTTCGGCGGCATCCTGACCCTGACGCTTTTGTCATCCATCGGCTATCACTACTATGAGACGGTCAATCAATCACTTCAACTTCAATGGCTTAGCAAGGAAGAGGCCCCGCGAATGCTGGGTTGGCTAACTTCCGTTGGCGCGTTTGCGTCGCTTCTCGCATATGGCGTTCTTGTCTTGACCTGGAAGGCCTTCGATCTCAGCTACGCCTTCGTTTACATGTCGGCAGGTGGCATATGTGTAGCGATTGCGCTGTTCAGCTTTTTCTACTTCCCGCAATTTGAAGCGCCGGAGCCGCAGATCAAAAAGATGATCCTGCGCAAACGCTATTGGCTTTATTACGCGATGCAATTCATGTCGGGCGCGCGGCGTCAGATATTCCTTGTCTTCGCGGCCTTCATGATGGTCGAGCGCTTCGGTTTCGAAGTCCATGAGGTCACCGCCTTGTTCTTGATCAACTACGTGGCCAGCATGATCTTCTCGCCCCTGATCGGGCGCGCGATTGGCGCCTATGGAGAGCGCAATATGCTCGCGATCGAATATGTGGGCCTGACGTTGGTTTTTCTGGCCTATGGCGGCATTTATTACTTCGGCTGGGGTGCGATAATAGGCGCGGTGCTTTACGTCCTCAACCATCTGTTCTTCACGATGGCCTTCGCGATCAAAACCTATTTCCAAAAGATCGCTGATCCGGCTGACATCGCGCCTACAGCGGCTGTGGCCTTTACCATCAACCATATCGCGGCGGTGTTTCTGCCGGCCCTTCTTGGCTATCTCTGGATCACGTCGCCGCTGGGCGTGTTCGTGCTGGCGGCGGGCATGGCTTTGACCTCGCTCGTCCTCGCATTGATGATCCCGCGCAACCCTGAGAAGGGCAACGAGACGATCTTTTCGAATCTTGTCAGCGCTCCGGCCGAATAACGCGTGGTTGACGACGCTCCGCTCTGATCCTATCGCAGCTTCAACCCCGCAACGGAGAGACCCGCAATGCCCGTGACATACACTGCATTAACCACATTGATGGGCGAGCCCGCCGCACAGGCCTTAGGCGAGGCGATGGAGGCGATGGAGCCCGCACCCACAGGCGTAGGCGTGTTCGAGGTCGAAGACGGCTCAGGGCTTTGGGAAGTGGGCGGTTATTTCATCGACCGTCCCGATGCAGTGCAGTTGTCAATTCTGGAGGCGGCGCATGGGGCGAAGCCGTTTGTGGTCTCGGATATTCCTGAGACCGACTGGGTCGCCCATGTGCGCCGTGAATTGGCCCCCGTAGAGGCAGGGCGCTTCTTTGTCTATGGCAGCCATGACGCCGATCAAGTGCCCGAGGATCGCATCGCGTTGTTAATAGAGGCCGCAATGGCCTTTGGCACCGGCCATCACGGCACGACATTGGGCTGTTTGCTGGAGCTCGACGCCTTCATCGACGAAGGCCATCAGGCCCAAAACGTGGCGGATATCGGTTGCGGGACGGCTGTTTTAGCGATGGCCGCCGCCGCGCATTGGGGGCGCGGAGTGATTGCCAGCGATATCGACCCCGTCGCCGTAGAGGTCAGCGAGGTCAACACGCGCGCAAATGGCATGTCTGATCTGGTCACCTGCGTCGAGGCCGCAGGTTTCGATCACCCTGATCTTCAATCTCGTGCGCCGTTTGATCTGATTTTTGCCAATATTCTCAAAGGTCCGCTGATTGATTTGGCCCCCGATATGGCGGCGCATACCAGTGCGGGGGGCACGGTGATCTTGTCGGGGTTGTTGCAGGCCCAAGCCTCCGAGACGATCGCGGCTTACGAAGAACACGGCTTTGAAGTGTCGCATAGGCGCGACATCGGGGAGTGGACTGCATTGAGATTCATCAAGAAATAGCTTTTTCCTAGGGTCCTGTGGATAAATCTGCTAGAAAGCTTGGGTAAGTGCGACAATGGCTCGAGGCATAGTTTGGCTGACGTGAATAAGGATCGCTTTAACGAGCGGCTCCGCGGTATCGGTGAGAAGACCCAACCGGGCAAGCGTGTTGAACAGCGCGTGACCGCTGACGGGCTTGTTGTGGATGTCGTAAAGACCAAGAAAAGCAGCCTTATTCCCTATAAAAGCATACTCACGGCGATCTTCGTCTTTTTGATGATGAAGGGCTTTATCTTTGCTCAATTGGGCGAAGGTGAGTACATGGCGCGCATCGAAGGGTTGCAAAAGGGCCAAGCCGTTGAAGTTGCAGCGGCTTTTCTGCTGGATGCGGATCCTGCGACGCGGATGATTGGCAAGTTTTTGACGGATACACTCTACTAACGGGGCCGAGTGGCGGATTTCTGCCGGGATAGGTGCGAGCCCCCGACACGAAAAAAGCCGCGCTGCACAGGCAGACGCGGCTTTCTTAATTTTTACGGGTGTTACCGCTTACAGGTTGGCCAGATCACTGCGTGTCAGGCCAATATCGTTGAGCTCACGGGTCGTCAGACCTGCGAGCGCTTTGCGTGTGACGCGTTTGTCATTCCATGCCATGAAAGAGCCAAGCAACGTCGAGACAAAGCCCGGAGCATTGACGCGAACGCCTTCATTCAGAGCGCGGGAAGTATCAAAAACAGCCATGTGAGTCGTCCTTTTCATTTTGTGCTCAAATCTTGAGCGTTTGTTTCTCTCTGAGGGGCAGATAGGGGGCGGGGATTGATCGAGCAATACCATTTTGTGCATGTCGCATATGCGCTATGTGCATAGGTTCGAAACTACCTCTAATGCATTCTAAATTAAGGCAAAATTGTGTTCTCTCAGGTGTCGATTTTGAACTTGGAGGTGACGTTTTCTGACCGGTTTGGGCTAGTTTCGACCCTCAATGCCACCTGCGGCCTCGATATCCATCACTTGGCAAATGTTCTTGTTTCGTGCTAGTTAGATAAAAAACAAAATAAAGAGCAGGGCCAGATGCGTGTATTGGGAATTGATCCCGGTCTGAGAAATCTCGGATGGGGTGTGATCGACACTAACGGATCGCGGATCAGCCATGTTGGAAACGGCGTGTGCAAATCTCTGGGCTCTGATTTGGCGCAACGCCTGCTTAGTCTGCATGAGCAACTCACCGAAGTGATGCGCGCGTTTCGCCCCGAGGCTGCGGCCGTCGAGCAAACCTTCGTCAACAAGGACGGTGCGGGCACGCTGAAACTGGGCCAGGCTCGTGGGATCGCGATGTTGGTGCCCGCGCAAGCGGGGCTCAGCGTCGGTGAATATGCCCCTAACACCATCAAGAAAACGGTCGTCGGCGTCGGCCATGCCGACAAGCGGCAGGTTGAGCATATGGTGCGCTTGCAATTGCCGGGCGTCCAAATTGACGGGCCGGATGCCGCAGATGCCTTGGCAATCGCGCTGTGCCATGCGTTTCACGCCCGTGCGGGCGGACGGCTGGATGCGGCGCTAAAGGCGGCCTCTGCATGATCGGCAAGCTGACAGGGCGCGTCGATATGCGCGCGCCGGACTATGTTTTGATCGATGTCGGCGGCGTGGGCTACATGGTCTATTGCTCGGAGAGGACGCTTGCCTCGTTGCCCGGCTCGGGCGAGGCGGTGGCGCTCTATACCGATCTTCTCGTGCGCGAAGACAATCTGCAGCTGTTCGGCTTCACCACTTTGGTCGAGAAAGAATGGCACCGCTTGCTGATGTCTGTGCAAGGCATCGGCGCGAAAGCCTCTATGTCGATCTTGGGCGCGCTGGGCGCGGACGGCGTGTCGCGCGCTATTGCCTTGGGCGATTGGAACGCGATCAAAGCCGCCAAAGGCGTGGGCCCGAAAACTGCGCAAAAGGTGGTGATTGAGTTAAAAGACAAGGCCCCCGGCGTTATGGCGATGGGCGGGTCCTTGACGCAATCGACAGGGCAGGCGGAGGCGCAGGTGATCGAGCCCATGACCTCAAACTCCGCGCAATCGGAAGCGCTGTCCGCTCTGGTCAATTTGGGCTACGCGCAAGGCGATGCGGCGGGTGCTGTGGCGCAAGCTGCGGGCGAGGGCGATCTCGACACCTCCGCCCTGATCCGCGCCGCGTTGAAGCTATTGGCCCCTAAGGATTGATCGGGCATAGATAGGTCATGACGACACCTGACCCGACCCTGCGCCCCGATAAGCGCCCTGAGGATGCCGACCGCGCGTTGCGCCCACAAGGGCTGGCGGAGTTCATCGGTCAGGCGGAGGCGCGTGCTAACCTCAAAGTGTTTATTGAAAGCGCCAAGCAGCGCGGTGAGGCGATGGATCACACGCTGTTTCATGGCCCCCCGGGTCTTGGTAAAACGACGCTGGCGCAGATCATGGCGCGCGAATTGGGCGTTAATTTCCGCATGACCTCGGGGCCGGTTTTGGCCAAGGCAGGCGATCTGGCCGCGATCCTGACCAATCTGGAACCGCGCGATGTGCTTTTCATCGACGAGATTCACCGGCTAAATCCGGTTGTTGAAGAGGTGCTCTATCCTGCGCTCGAAGATTTCGAGCTGGATCTCGTCATCGGCGAAGGCCCCGCCGCGCGTACGGTGCGCATCGAGCTGCAACCTTTCACGCTTGTCGGCGCCACGACGCGGCTCGGCCTGTTGACCACCCCTCTGCGCGACCGCTTCGGTATTCCGACGCGGCTGCAATTTTATACCACGGCTGAATTGCACGAGATTGTCACCCGCAATGCAAAGCTCATGTCGATCCCAATCACAGATGATGGCGCGCGCGAGATCGCCAAACGCGCGCGCGGCACGCCTCGGATCGCGGGGCGGCTTTTGCGCCGCGTCGTCGATTTCGCGCTGGTCGATGGCGACGGCTCAATTGATCAAGGCTTGGCCGATAGCGCTTTGACGCGACTGGGCGTCGATCATCTGGGCCTTGATGGCGCGGATCGTCGCTATTTAGGCCTGATCGCCGAGAATTACGCAGGCGGCCCTGTGGGCATCGAGACGATGTCAGCCGCATTGTCGGAAAGCCGCGACGCTTTAGAGGAAGTGATCGAGCCGTACTTGCTGCAACAAGGCCTGATCCAACGCACCCCGCGCGGGCGGATGCTGGCGGCGAAAGCCTGGACGCATTTGGGGCTCGACGCGCCGGCACCCAAGCCCGCCACGGATTTGTTCGAAAGCTAGGTGGGCATGCTGCGTAAGTCGCTCAAAATTGGCCTGTTTGCCGTGATGCTCGCACTTAGCGCAGGCGCAGCGCGTGCAGACTTCCCCGAAACCGAGCATGCGCAATTCCAGACGCGCTTTGGCCTTTTGTCTGTCGTGGGCGATTATGGCTCGCAACGGATTTTGCTGGGGGCGGCGGATCTGGGCATCTCCGATGCGCGGATCGCGATCAATGGCGTTTGGACTTTGCAAGACGGCACATCGGATTGGGCCGTGCTGACAACGCGCCATGGTGGCAATATGTGCGGCGGCGTGTCGGCCATGTATATCCTGCGCCTCAGCGCGGGGCAGGTCGCGCGCACGGATGGGATTGGCGGATGCGCAGGCGGGCCGATCGGAATTCGCGTCTATCCTGATGCGGTCGAGCTGGACTTGTTCGATAGCTCGGCTTTCGTATCGCACCGCGTCTACCGCTTTGACGGCACCAACCTGACCGAGACGCCCGTGGCCGTGACAGCCGCCACGACACTTCCGAGCGGCGGCGCAGATGTGCTGCGCTGGTTGCAGACCCATCCCCATAAGCTGACGCAAGACCCGACAGAGCAAGCGCGGTTTGCGCAAATTATGAGCCGTGATCAGTTTTCACGCCTGAACGAGGCGATGACAGGACCGGGCGGCACAGATCAGCGCGGCGGCTGGATCGTCGGCCGCGCCTGCCGCGCGCATCTGTGCAATGTGTCGCGCGGGGTCTGGGCTTTGCGGATCAGCGATGGCAAACCGATGGCCGTTCTATATGAAGGTGTGCGCAGTCAGGTATTTGGCACGGATTTGTCCTTTGACGATCCCACCATCCGCGAACTTCTTGAGGAGACGATGAAATGACGCCAGAGACCGTCGCACCTTACTTTACCCGCTCTGACGGAACCTATCTGTTCGCCCGCTGGAGCCGACCCATCGCGCCCGTGGCCTTTGGTGTTGAGGAAGCTACGATTTCTACGCTCAAAGGCGCAATCGAGGCCGTGTGCCAATTGGCAGGCCATGAGGTGGCTGAAACCGACCCAGAGCTGGGCGCCAATTTCATGGTGTTCTTCATGCGCAGTTGGCAAGAGCTTCTCGACACGCCGAACCTTGATCGGATGATCCCCGATCTGATGGTGCTCGTCGATAGATTGCGCGCGGCAGGGGCCAATCAATACCGCACGTTTCGCTTCGATGATGAGGGCGGCATCAAGGCGTGTTTTACCTTTATCAAAGTCGATGAAGTGATGTCCGATATCCCTGCAGATACGCTCTGTCTGGGGCAAGTTGTGCAATCGGTTCTGCTCTGGTCGGACGAGGCCTTTGTCGGCGCCTCGCCCTTGGCTACGACCGGCAATGATGTTGCGATCTTAAAGCCCGACGTCGCTGCGATCATCCGTGCGGGATATGATCCGGTCTTGCCGAATGTCTCGAAAGACGCATCACATGCGTTGAGGCTTGCGGCTCGCGTGGGCGCGCAAAAGGACGCCTAGAACAGCGGCACAATGCTGGCAAAGCCCATGAGGACCAGCCCGACCACGACAAAGCCGCCATCATTCATCGCAAATGCCGCGCAAAACCAAAGAACCGCGAAAGCCAGAATGGCAGGGGCCAGTGGGACGAAGGCAAAGACGATCATCAAAACGCCCGAGAAGATGCATCCCACCATTGGCAAGGCGATGAAAGGATCGCGCATGATCCAGCGACCGCGACGCGGAGGGGCCGACTTTTCACACCACTCAAACCCTTTCCAAATCGCATCAAGACCCTTCTTGATCCAGTCATGGTGGATGTGCCGTTTAGAGATAAAATCAGGCAGCCAGATATGCGACCTTTGGCTCAGCATCTGAAAACCGAAGGCGATAATCAGCAAACCGCAATAGGGCGCGAAGAGCGGGATATAGCCCAAAGGCGACAATGCAAGCAGCGCGAAAAGCGCCATCGCAACCACGAAAGACCGCTTCCCAAAGACCTGCAATACCTTTTCGACATCAAGCGCATCTTCACGCACTTGATCCGTCAGTGAGGTCTCTTCCTCACCAATTGGGTTAGCTTCTAGCTTCATGTACATAGTATCATTACACTTTTCCTCGCGCGGTAGCCCGCATTCCCGCTCCGTTGCGTCAATGAGCGAAAAACCGCTTGTCGCCGCGTAGCTCTATTTACGCTACTTGCCAAGAAAAATGGAGCCGACATGACGCATAGAATTCAAATGCGTGTCTATTATGAAGACACTGATCTGGCGGGCATCGTCTATTATGCGAATTATCTCAAGTTTATCGAGCGTGCGCGTTCGGAATGGGTGCGCGAATTGGGCATTGATCAAGTGGCTTTGAAATCCGACCTCGGGGTCGTTTTCGCCGTGCGCCGGGTCGAGGCTGACTATCTTGCACCCGCCGTGTTTGATGACCTGATAGATGTTGAAACGCGCACCAAAGCGGTGAGCGGCGCTCGGATGACGCTTTTTCAGGATATCTTTAGGGGCGAGGCAGTGTTGTTTCGGTCCGTGGTCACCTTGGTCTGTCTGGGCGCAGATGGCACCCCGCAAAGGCTTCCAGCGGATATTCGCCGCCTGATCGGCGGGTAACGGAAATTTTTGCCTCCCATGGCGCGTCTGTCGTGGCAATTGCTGCGCGAAGGCGGTAAACTACGGCCAATAACGCTGCGCAAAGTGGCATAAACAGGCGGGTATGTTTCACATGGAAACTGAAGCAATTGGGCTCCTCAGCGAGGCTGATTTCACCATAAGTGCGTTGTTCTGGCGCGCGACACTCACGGTCCAGATCGTCATGATCATGCTGATCATCGCCTCGCTTTGGGGTTGGGCGATCATCGTGCAGAAATTTCTCAACTTTCGCGTGGCGCGCAAAGAGGCCGATGATTTTGACCGCGCGTTCTGGTCGGGCGAGCCTTTGGACGAGCTGTTCGACCAAATCGGCACCACGCCTAAAGGCTCCGCGCAGAGGATATTTTCGGCAGGCATGACCGAATGGCGCAGATCGCACCGCGAGGACGGCCAGCTGATCCCCGGTGCCACGGCACGGATTGACCGCTCGATGGATGTGGCGATTGCCAAAGAAGACGAGAAGCTCACCTATGGGTTGGGCTTTCTGGCGACAGTTGGCGCAACGGCGCCGTTTATCGGGCTGTTTGGGACGGTCTGGGGCATCAAACACGCGTTTGAGCAGATCGCGATTGCGCAAAACACCAACCTCGCCGTTGTGGCCCCCGGCATCGCCGAGGCCTTGGCTGCAACCGCACTTGGCCTTCTGGCCGCAATCCCTGCGGTGATTTTCTACAATAAGCTCAGCGCCGATGCCGACCGGATCACCAGCGGCTACGAGGCATTTGCTGACGAGTTCACTACCATCCTGTCACGCCAGTTGGACGCTTAGCGCATGGTCACGTCAGTTTCTCAGGCCGGTGCGGCAAGTGGCGGGCGGCGCGGGCGCCGTCGCAAGTCGCGCGCGCGGCCAATGTCAGAGATCAACATCACGCCCTTTGTCGACGTCATGTTGGTGCTTTTGATCATCTTCATGGTCGCAGCCCCCTTGCTAACAGTCGGCGTGCCGGTGGAGCTTCCCAAAACCGCAGCCAACGCGCTGCCGACAGAACAAGAAGAGCCGCTGACAATCACCATTACCGATCAGGGCGAGCTGTCGATCATGAACACGCCCGTGGCGCGCGCTGATCTGGTCGCCCGCCTGCGCGCGATCTCGACGGAGCGCAGTGACAATAAGATATTCCTGCGCGCAGATGGCGCGATTGACTACGCGCAAGTCGTGCAAGTGATGGGCGCGCTGAACCGCGCAGGCTTTAACGATATCGGTCTGGTCACGGATACGGGCGGGCCGTTTCTCAATGGCGAAGACGGGTAGGGTGCTTTGCGCGAGGCGTCAGATAGCTCAATAGCCACAGGGCTTTACGTCTCGGGGGCGGGTCACGGGGCGCTGTTTCTGTGGCTACTTATCGGCGGGCTGTTTGTGGCGCGCGATGATATTCCGCCTGTCTCGGTCTCGGAAGTCTCGATCCTGTCCGAAGAGCAATTCGCAGCGATGCAGCCACAATCGCCCGAAACCAGCGACGCACCTGTGGCGCTGAGCGCGCCCGAAACACCGGACGTCCCGACACCGGTTTTGCAAAATGACACAAGCCCAGCAGCGCCTGAGACGCCAACCCCTGTGACGCCCGCCCAGCCTGATCCACAACCGCAAGCCCCAGCGGCTCCGCCGGACCCGCTGCCCGTGCCAGATATCCAACCCAGCGAGCTGCAATCTCCGGGCGAGCAAGGCGGCGTCACGGTCGTGCCTGACGCTGACACGCCCAAACCCGAAGCCGCACCGCGCATCGCGCCCGAGGCCACGCCCGCGCCGGAACCCGACGTGGTGATTGATGACGTGGCGCAGTCCGAGACCGCGCCCAGCGAAGACGCGACCCAAGTGGAAGAGGCGCAAGAGGAAACCGCGCCACAAGAAGCCACGACCGAGATCGTGACGGAAGCGGAAACCCCAAGTGCCGCGCCGACCCGCTCGATCAGGCCGGGGCGCAAGCCGCCACCTCCGCCGACGCAAGTTGTAGAAGATGCACCTCAAGAGGCGCCTAGCGTGCCGGGTCTGCAAGATATCATCAATGACACGGTCGCGGATGTTACATCCGAGCCTGAGCCTACAGCTGACAACGCCAACCCCGGCGGCGGCACTGGCGCGCCGATCACGCGCGAAGAAAAAGGCGCGTTCATTCTGGCCGTTCGGCAATGCTGGAACGTAGGTTCGCTCAGCTCGGACGCGCTGCGCGTGACCGTTGTGGTCGGTGTCTCTTTGGCGCGTGATGGCAAGCCCGATACGGGCTCGATCCAATTGGTCACGTCAGATGGCGGCAATGGCGGCGCAGTCAATCAAGCGTTCGAGGCCGCGCGTCGTGCGATTATCCGCTGTGGCGCGAAAGGCTTTGATCTGCCGGCGGAGAAATACGCCCAATGGCAGCAGGTCGAGATCACATTCAACCCTGAAAACATGCGGATCAAATGATGCAGTTTTTCGCTAACGGCCAAAACCCGCCGGCGCTTCCCCCTGTTCGCGCCTGCTCGCTTGGGGTAAATCATCCCCGCGCACTGCCCCGTACGACACTGGAGCTTTCATGATGCTACGATCTCTCTTTGCTGCGGCTCTGACCGCTCTGTCCTTCACCGTGCCCGCCTTGGCGCAAGACGGCCCGTTGAAGATCGAAATCACCGAAGGCGTGATTGAACCTTTGCCCTTCGCCGTCCCCACTTTCGTGGCCGAGACCGCAGCGGCCGATCAATATGCGACCGACCTTGCATCAGTTGTGGCCGCCGATTTGCAAGGCACAGGGCTGTTTCGCGCGATCTCGCAGGATGCGTTTATCTCCAGCGTCACAAGTTTCGACGCGCCGGTGCAATATGCCGATTGGAAAGCGATCAACGCGCAAGCGCTGGTCACGGGCGCTGTCAGCACCACGGGCGACGGTCAAATCATCGTGAAATTTAGGCTCTTTGACGTGTTCTCGGAACAGCAAATGGGCGAGGGGCTGCAATTTGTAGGCTCGATGGAAGGCTGGCGGCGCATGGCCCACAAGGTTGCCGATGCAGTCTATAGCCGGATCACGGGCGAGAGCGCGTATTTCGACAGCCGCGTGGTTTACGTCTCGGAGACCGGCCCGAAGGATGCACGCCAGAAGCGCTTGGCGATCATGGATTATGACGGCGCGAACCAGCAGTTTCTGACCGATGCGCAAAGCATCGTGCTGGCCCCGCGGTTTTCGCCCAATGGCGACCGGGTGCTTTATACCTCTTATGAAACCGGATTTCCCAAAATCTATGTGCTGGATGTTGCCACTGTCGGGCGACGCGTTTTGCAAGACCAGCCCGGTACAATGAGCTTCGCGCCGCGTTTCGCGCCCAATGGTCAAGATGTGGTGTTTTCACTGACCACAGGGTCCAACACCGATATTTATAAGCTGAACCTCGCCACAGGCGCGCGCGAACAACTGACCACGCAGCCCTCGATTGAGACCGCGCCCAGCTATTCGCCCGATGGCAGCCAGATCGTGTTCGAGAGCGACCGCTCCGGCACGCAGCAGCTTTATGTGATGGATGCGAATGGCGGCGAAGCCACGCGGATTTCCTTCGGCCAAGGTCGCTACGGCACGCCCGTTTGGTCGCCACGCGGCGATTTGATCGCGTTCACCAAGCAAAATCGCGGCCGCTTTCATATCGGCGTGATGCGCGTGGATGGCAGCGAAGAGCGTTTGCTGACCGCGTCCTTCCTCGATGAAGGCCCGACATGGGCGCCAAATGGCCGCGTGATCATGTTCACACGGGAAACTGCCGGGGCAGGCGGATCGTCGACGCTTTATTCCGTCGATATCACAGGCCGCAACCTGCGCGCGATCCAGCAAGCAGGCTCCGATCCGTCCTGGTCACCGCTTCTGCAATAACGCCCATTTTGCACCGCCAATAAAGCTGCTACACTCACGCTCAATCGAGCCAACAAGACATGTCAGGGATGAACCTCATGAAACTGCTTTCCAAATCCGTTCTGCTTATTGCCGCACTTAGCTTGTCGGCCTGTTCCAGCAATCCGTTCGACCGCCTTTTCGGGCGTGGCGGCGATGATGCGGGGGCAGGGGCGAATGCGCCGATCACCTCCAGCGCGCTTGATCCCGCAAGCCCCGCGTATTTCTCCGAGACCATCGGCGACCGCGTGCTGTTTGTTGTCAATGAAAGCACATTGACGGACGAGGCGCGCGCGACACTTAGCCAACAAGCTCAATGGCTTTTGACCAATGTGTCCTATTCCGCGATCATCGAAGGCCACGCAGATGAGCAAGGCACACGCGAATATAACCTCGCCCTTGGCGCACGACGCGCCGCCGCCGCGCGCGACTTCCTCGTCGCTCAAGGCGTGGCGGACAATCGCTTGCAAACCGTCACCTTCGGCAAAGAGCGCCCGGTTGCGATTTGCTCGACCGAGGAATGCTACACCAAGAACCGCCGCGCGGTGACGGTGATTTCGGCAGGCATTGGCAGCTAAGCGAGGTTCTTGATGCGGTTTGTTCTTTCAGTTCTCAGTTTCTGCGCTTTTGCAGGCACCGCTTTGGCGCAAGACCAGTCCTTGGCAGATATCCGCCAAGAGATGTCGGTGCTTTATACCGAGGTCCAAAAGCTGAAGACCGAGCTGTCGACGACGGCAGGCGCCAACGTCAATATCTCTGGCGACACGTTGCAACGGGTCGATGCGATTGAAGCGGCTTTGGCGCGCCAAACTGCCAAGATTGAGCAACTGGAAAATCGCATCAACCGCGTCGTCTCGGATGGCACGAACCGCATTGGTGATCTCGAGTTCCGGCTCTGCGAGCTGGAAACCGGCTGCGATATCGCAACTTTGGGCGAGACCTCAACGCTGGGTGGCGGAGCCGCGACACCGACCGTGCCTTCTGTGGGGACTGCTCCTGATGATGGCCAAGCCGAGCTCGCCATTGGTGAGCGGTCCGATTTCGAGCGAGCCGAGGAGGCGCTCGCTTCTGGTGACTTTCGCAGCGCCGCTGACCAGTTTGCGGCCTTTACCCAAGCCTATCCCGGCGGACCGCTAAGCGCGGACGCCCATTTCATGCGCGGCGAGGCTTTGGGTCAGTTGGGCGAATGGAACACGGCGGCGCGCGCTTATCTTGAAAGCTTCTCCGGCCACCCCTCCGCGCCACGCGCGCCAGAGGCGCTCTATAAGCTGGGCCTTGCCTTGAACGAGCTGGGCCAAACGACGGAAGCTTGCCTGATGTTGCAAGAGGTCAGCACGCGATACCCGTCCTCCGAACAGGTTCCTCTGGCGGGGCAGTCGCGCCAGAGCCTTGGATGCTCGTGACCAGCGATGCGGTCCTTCTTGATGCCATCGATCAATGCTTCGGGCATAGTCCCGAGACACCGCTTGGCGTCGCCGTCTCAGGCGGCAGCGACAGTCTCGCGCTTCTGCATCTGCTGGCCGATTGGGGGCAAGCGCCTTTACATGTCATCACTGTCGATCACGGGTTGAGACCTGAGGCTAAGGCGGAAGCCTGTTACGTAAGCTCTGTCTGTGAAGCTCTTGGAATTGAACATGAAACCCTGCATTGGAGCTGGCAAGGCCAAGGCAATCTGCAAGACCAAGCGCGCCGCGGTCGCTACGGTGTTATGGCCAGTTGGGCCGCGTCTGAGGGCATCGGGCAAATAGCACTTGGTCACACAATGGATGACGTCGCCGAGACATTTCTGATGCGGCTCAGCCGTGAGGCAGGTCTCGACGGGTTGTCTGCTATGGCGCGTTGGTTTGATCAGCAAGGGATGCGTTTCGTGCGCCCGCTTTTGGATATCTCGCGCGTTGATCTGCAAGCCTATCTGCGCCGCCGCGATGTCACTTGGGTGTCGGACCCGTCCAATGAAGATCCGCGCTTTGGTCGGGTGCGCGCGCGCGCCGTGTTGCAAGCATTGGAGCCGTTGGGGATCACCCCGAAAGGGCTTGCACGCAGCGCCGGAAATCTGCGCGCCACGCGCGAGCTGGTCGACGGCATCACGTCAGAGGCGGCGCGTGACATGATCGACGTGGACCGCGGCGATATTATCATCGACGACACCCGCGCCGTGGCCGAGCTTGGCTCAGAGATCGCGCGCCGCTTGATGCAGATCTCGCTCATGTGGGTGAGCGGTTCTGATTACGCGCCGCGCCGTGAGACGCTCATCAAATTGACCTCTGACGCGCTATTGGGTCTGACTTGCACAGGGCATGGCTGCTTGATTTCGTCGCAGGGCGAGGGGGTACGGATCGCGCGCGAATATAACGCGGCCAAGGATGTTTCATGCCCCAGCGACGCGCTTTGGGATGGCCGGTGGCGGCTGCAAGGGCCACATGGCGCGGGCTATGAGATCCGCGCTTTGGGTGAAAAAGGCTTGAAATACTGCGAAAACTGGCGCGAGGCGAACCTACCGCGCGCTTCGCTTTTGGCCTCGCCCTCTGTGTGGCAAGGCCCCGATTTTATCGCCGCACCCCTGGCGCAAACCGGCTCCGACTGGACGGCGCATTTGCTGCGCGATGCAAAAGACCTGCACTGCTCGGTTTATTCGCATTGAACATGTGCGACTTATCCCTATTTTAAACACAAAGGCGCGATACTTGCTTCGCGACCACCTCATTTAGGAGAAAACTTTTGGGCAACGCGCGAAGTATCGCATTCTGGGTTGTGCTGTTCTTGCTGATCCTGGCGCTTTTCAATCTGTTCAATTCTGGCCAAAGCAATCTGAACTCGCGTGAGATTCCGTATTCGGAATTCGTCAATCGCGTTGAAGCTGGTGGCGTGACGGAAGTGACGCTCGATGGCGAGAAAATCCTGATCACGGAAGGCACGGAGCAATTCGTCACCATCCGCCCTAAGGAAGTTGATGTGACGCCGACGCTGTTGGAAAACAACGTCGCAATCAACGCTAAGTCTCAGGACGCAAACGGACTTTTGTCCTATATCGGCACACTTCTGCCCTTCGTTATCATCATCGGCATCTGGATTTTCTTCATGAACCGGATGCAAGGCGGCGGCAAAGGCGGGGCGATGGGCTTCGGCAAATCGCGCGCCAAATTGCTGACCGAAAAGCAAGGCCGCGTCACGTTTGACGATGTCGCGGGTATTGATGAGGCGAAAGACGAGCTTGAAGAGATCGTTGAGTTTCTACGTAACCCGCAGAAGTTCTCGCGTCTGGGCGGCAAAATCCCGAAAGGCGCTCTGCTTGTGGGCCCTCCGGGCACTGGTAAAACGCTTCTCGCACGCGCCATTGCGGGTGAGGCGGGCGTGCCGTTTTTCACAATTTCGGGCTCTGACTTCGTCGAAATGTTCGTGGGCGTCGGCGCATCACGCGTTCGTGACATGTTCGAACAGGCGAAGAAAAACGCGCCTTGTATCTTGTTTATTGACGAGATCGACGCCGTGGGCCGCTCACGTGGCGCAGGCTATGGCGGCGGCAATGACGAGCGTGAGCAGACCCTCAACCAACTTCTGGTCGAGATGGACGGCTTTGAGGCCAATGAAGGTATCATCATCGTCGCGGCTACAAACCGCGCTGACGTTCTGGATCCGGCACTTCTGCGCCCGGGTCGCTTTGACCGCCAAGTGCAAGTGCCCAATCCCGACATCAAAGGCCGCGAGAAAATTCTGCGCGTGCACGCGCGCAAAGTGCCGCTCGGGCCCAATGTCGATCTGCGCATCATCGCGCGCGGTGCGCCGGGCTTTTCGGGTGCTGAGCTTGCCAATCTGGTCAATGAGGCGGCTCTGTCTGCCGCGCGGATCGGGCGTCGTTTCGTGACGATGGAAGATTTCGAGATGGCCAAGGACAAGGTCCTGATGGGCGTCGAGCGTCGCTCCATGGTGCTGACGCAAGACCAGAAAGAAAAGACCGCCTATCACGAAGCTGGCCACGCGATTGTAGGCATCAACCTGCCCAAATGCGATCCGGTCTATAAAGCGACGATCATCCCGCGCGGTGGCGCTTTGGGTCTGGTCATGAGCTTGCCTGAAATGGACCGCCTGCAAATGTTCAAAGACGAGGCGCAGCAACGTATCGCGATGACCATGGCTGGCAAAGCCGCCGAGATCATCAAATATGGCGAAGAGAGCGTCTCTAGCGGGCCAGTGGGCGATATCCAGCAAGCCAGCCAAATGGCGCGCTCGATGGTGATGCGCTGGGGCATGTCCGATCTGGTCGGCAATATCGACTACCAAGAAGCCGCCCAAGGCTATGACGGCAATGGCGGCGCGGGGGGCTTCTCTGTCTCTGCAGCGACGAAAGAGATGATCGAGCAAGAGGTCAAACGCATTATCGACGAAGGCTATGAGACAGCCGTCAAAATCTTGAAGAAACACAACAAAGATTTTGAGCGATTGGCGCAGGGCCTCTTGGAATATGAAACGCTGACTGGCGAAGAGATCACGAAAGTGATCAACGGCCAAGCGCTCGACACGGATGACGATGAAGATGACACGCCCGAAAGCGGCAAGCCATCTGTCGCGGCCATCCCGAAAACCAAGAAAACCAAGACGCCAAAATCAGATGGCGGGATGGAGCCGAAACCGTCTTAAGGGAGCAGACTTCCACCTAAATCTTTTTGAAACGCCGCGGCATTGCTCGCGGCGTTTTTTCTTGATGGGTCTGATCACAAGAATTCGATGGACGTCCGCGCATGGTCTGCGACACTTGTAGCGACCCCAAGAACTCGGAGGCCCCATGCCCGCTCTTATCCGCACCGAAACCATCGGCAAGATCGTTTGGCTTGGCCATGTGCCGGACCGAGACGCCGCTTTGCGCTCCCAGCCACTGGACAGCATGGAGCTTAGCTTCGCAGGCTTCGCGGGCGAAGATCACGCAGGCCTCACGCGGCCGTCTTGCAGCCGCGTCACGCAGCAATATCCAAAGGGCACGGAAATTCGCAACACGCGCCAGATTTGCATCGTCTCGGCGGAAGAAATGGCCGAGGTCGCGCAAAGCATCGGCGTCGATCACTTCAATCCCGAATGGTGCGGCGCTGGCATCGTGATCGAAGGCATCCCCGATTTCACCCATATCCCGCCATCCTCGCGGCTCCAGACAAGCTCTGGCGCGACGCTGACGGTCGATATGGAAAACCTACCCTGCCACTTGCCTGCCCCGGTAATCGAGAGCGACGCGCCGGGTCATGGCAAGGCCTTTAAGCAAGCGGCCAAAGACAAGCGTGGTGTCACAGCTTGGGTAGAGCGCGAGGGCACGATCCAGCTTGGCGATAGCGTGACGCTCCATATCCCCGGCCAGCGTGCATGGGCGCAGTCTTAGCAGCAAATTTCTGCGCCTAGACGATTTTGCCATCAAAAATGTCGCAATCACTGGTGGCGGCTTGCTGCGCGCGCGATATAGCGGTCTGTATACTGCGGGCTACAAATACGCGCCGCATGCATGAGGGAGCTTCCATCACTATGGCCTATTTGACCGATATCGAAATTGCACGTGCCGCCAAGAAACGCCCGATCCAAGAGATCGGCGCGAAACTGGGTATCCCTGACAAAGACTTGCTTCCGTTTGGCCATGACAAGGCGAAGGTCTCCGCAGAATTTATCGCAGCCCAGAAGGGCAAGAAGGACGGCAAGCTGATCCTTGTGACCGCGATCAACCCAACGCCTGCGGGCGAGGGCAAAACCACGACGACTGTGGGGCTCGGCGATGGGCTCAACAAGATCGGCAAGAAAACTGCGATTTGCATCCGCGAAGCCTCGCTGGGTCCGTGTTTCGGGATGAAGGGCGGGGCCGCGGGCGGTGGCTACGCGCAGGTCGTGCCGATGGAAGAGATGAACCTGCATTTCACCGGCGATTTCCACGCGATCACCTCGGCCCATAACTTGCTGAGCGCGATGATCGACAACCATATCTATTGGGGCAATGAGCTGGAAATCGACGAGCGTCGTGTCACTTGGAAACGTGTGCTCGACATGAATGACCGCGCGCTGCGCGACACTGTCACCTCGCTGGGCGGCGTGGCCAACGGTTTCCCGCGCCAAACCGGTTTTGACATCACCGTGGCCTCGGAAGTGATGGCGATCTTGTGCCTGTCCAATGATCTCGATGACCTCAAGAAGCGCTTGGGCGATATCATCGTGGCCTACCGCCGCGACCGCTCGCCCATCTATGCGCGCGACATCAAAGCCGATGGTGCGATGACGGTGCTGCTGCAACAAGCGATGCAGCCCAACATCGTTCAAACGCTGGAGAACAATCCCGCCTTCGTGCATGGCGGCCCGTTTGCCAATATCGCGCATGGCTGCAACTCGGTCGTGGCTACTACCACGGCTTTGAAGCTGGCCGATTTCGTTGTGACTGAGGCGGGTTTCGGTGCCGATCTGGGCGCCGAGAAATTCATGAACATCAAATGCCGCAAAGCGGGTCTGGCACCTGATTGCGTGGTGCTGGTCGCCACTGTGCGCGCGATGAAGATGAATGGCGGCGTCGCCAAAGCCGATCTGGGCCCTGAAAACGTGCAAGCCGTGATCGACGGCTGCCCGAACCTTGGCCGCCATATCGAAAACGTCAAATCCTTCGGCGTGCCGGTTGTGGTCGGTATCAACCATTTCGTCACTGACACAGACGCGGAAGTTCAAGCCGTCAAAGATTATGTCGAAGCGCAAGGCTCCGAGGCGATCTTGTGCCGCCACTGGGAACTCGGCTCTGAGGGCACGGTTGATCTGGCGACCCGCGTGGCGGAAATCGCCGAGAGCGGCGCGTCGAATTTTGCGCCGCTCTATGGCGATGACCTGTCCTTGATGGAGAAGATCGAAACCGTCGCCAAAAGCATCTACCGCGCCGACGAGGTTCTCGCCGACAAGAAAATCCGCGACCAGCTGCGCCAATGGGAAGAGGCCGGATATGGCAAGCTGCCCGTCTGCATGGCCAAGACGCAGTATTCTTTCTCGACCGATCCAAACCTGCGCGGAGCCCCGACAGGCCACAGCTTGCCCATCCGCGAAGTGCGGCTCTCGGCCGGTGCCGGTTTTGTCGTCGTTGTGTGCGGAGAGATCATGACCATGCCGGGCTTGCCTCGCGTGCCTTCGGCCGAAGCGATCATGCTCAATGATGACGGCGAAATCGAGGGCTTGTTCTAGCGACTGTTTGCAATGGCAAACAGGAGGCCGTGCGGGTGTAGCGGGTTTGAAATTTTCAAACCTGCGGGCCCGTCACCCAGTATCGAAAAGAAGGAAAACACATGACAGCGACACTCATCGACGGCAAAGCTTTTGCTGCTAAAGTCCGCGCACAAGTCGGCGTGCATGTCGCCAAGCTGAAAGCCGATCACGGCATCACGCCGGGGCTTGCTGTGGTGCTGGTGGGCGAGGACCCCGCCTCTCAGGTTTACGTCCGCTCCAAGGGCAAAATGACGACGGAAGTTGGCATGAAGTCGGTCGAGCATAAGCTCGATGCTGACACGTCTGAGGCTGATCTTCTGGCCGTCATCGACCAGTTGAACTCGGATCCCACGATCCACGGCATCTTGGTGCAATTGCCGCTGCCCAAGCACCTGGACGAAGACTTGGTGATCAATTCCATCGACCCCGCGAAAGATGTCGACGGGTTTCATATCTCTAATGTTGGCCTTCTCGGGACGGGTCAGAAATCGATGGTGCCGTGCACGCCGCTGGGCTGTCTGATGATGCTGCGCGACCATCACGGATCGCTGTCTGGTATGGATGCGGTCGTCATCGGGCGCTCGAACATCGTCGGCAAACCGATGGCGCAATTGCTGCTGGGCGATAGCTGCACGGTGACCATCGCTCATTCGCGCACCAAAGATCTGGCCGATGTCGTGCGCCGCGCCGATATCGTTGTCGCCGCTGTCGGTCGCCCCGAAATGGTGCCGGGAGATTGGATCAAACCGGGCGCGACTGTCATCGATGTGGGCATCAACCGTCTGGACGCACCTGAGAAGGGCGAGGGCAAAACTCGTCTGGTGGGCGATGCAGATTTCGCATCTTGCGCGCAAGTGGCAGGCGCGATCACGCCAGTGCCGGGTGGGGTGGGGCCGATGACAATCGCCTGTTTGCTGGCCAATACGCTGACCGCCTGCTGCCGTTCCAACGAATTGGCAGAGCCCGAAGGGCTAACAGCTTAGCGCGCAATTCGACCGCAAATCAGAAAACGCGTGCGCGTTTTCTAAGCCGGGTTCGCGCCGAAACTCGTACCCCGAAGCTCAGCTAAAACATGACGCGACCCTCACTGCATAGCTTGAGCCCCCGCGCGAAAAATAGTCAAATTTGCGTTGAGACACAAAATGGCTTACGTGAATACCACCATATTTTTCGTGAAATACGGCAGTGCATTTTGGTAGTTTGAATGTTCAAAGACGTCGCGAAAGATTGTTTGAGCCCGACATCATTTGCAGTCTGGGCCGTGGGGACAGTCTTTCTTGGGGTGGTGGGCCCCTTTGGAATGAACGAGACCACGCCATTGGCGGGGCGGCTGGTCTATTGGTTCGCGATCATCTTCATCTCAACCTGGATCGGATTTGGCTGCAAACACGCTGTGTTCAGATTTTGCGATGGGTGGCATTGGGCGTCCAAAAGATTTGCCGCAGCAGTGCTGTTCACGCTTCTTTTCGTCCCGTTTCTCTACGGCTTCAACGCTGCCTTCTTTCCAGAGCGCTGGGACAGCCTGATGCCATGGACATATCTGGCAGCCCTTCTGCTCGCGGTCTATCTGTCTGTGGGCTTGGTGATCGAGGCTGCGATGTACCAGTTTCGATCGGCAATCCCACCGGATGTCGCCAGAGATCTCGCGCTCGATCCGCCAACGCCAGAGCCCGTAATCGAGCCTGCGCCCGCTCCCTTTCTGGCGCGGCTTAGCCCAGATTTGGGGCAGGATATCGTCAGATTGGCAATGCAGGATCACTATATCGAAGTTGTCACGGATAAAGGCTCAGAGCTGATTTTGATGCGCCTCTCTGACGCGATTGGAGAGTTGGAGGGGATCGATGGCCTGCAAGTCCACCGCTCTCATTGGGTCGCGCATTCTGGAATTACGGGCTCCGAGAAAGACCGCGAACGCCACTATCTTCTGACCCGAGATGGTGGGCGTGTACCGGTCAGCCGAAGTTTCCGCAAAGCCGCGAAAGAGGCAGGCCTGATCTAGCGCGGCATCGGCACCAGATGCGGTGTTGGCCCAAGCAAGATCGCTTTCGCATCCGTTCCCATTAACCCGCTGAGCGCGCGGTCAGAGCTACGCAGCCCGCCTGTATAGGCGCCGAAAGCGGGCATAATCAGGCGTTGCTCATCAAACAAAAACGCCGGCCGCGACACGTGTCGCCCCGCTAGTTTGAGCCGGATTTTCGGGTGATAGTGGCCCGACACTTCGCCCGTGCCGCCCGCTTGCGCGATATGGCGAAACACCAGCGGGCCGCTGCTCCAATCCGTCAGATGCGTGCCGCCAAATTCAAGCGGGCCGGGGTCGTGATTGCCCTCGATCCATGTCCACCGTCGCCCTGCCATCAAACGTGTGATCCAATCGAGCTGCGCGTCTGGCAAGTTTGAACCCGCATCTAGATCATCAAAACTGTCGCCCAGACACAGCACATGCGCAGGCTCGGTCGCCGCAATTGCCGCATCCAGCTTCGAGAGGGTCTCGAGCGTTTCATAGGGGGGCAACATCTGGCCAGAGCGACGCGCGATCCGCTCCGATTTGCCCAAATGCAGGTCCGAGACGACCAGTAGTTTTTCGTCAGGCCAATGTAATGCGCCCGAGCCCAAAGCCGCCAAGCGCGCGCCGCAAAATTCAAACTCTAGCCGCTTCATTGCAGCCCTGCATCGCTCATCAGCGCGTCCACCGCATCGGATAAAAGCCGCTCTTCAGCGGCACCTTTGATCGGCACGCGGCCCATTTCCAAAAGCATCGGAGCGGCCAAAGGCGTCACCCCGTCCAACACCAGATGATCGATCTTGCCGTGCGTGCGCGCCAGCATGTCTTCGATCCGGCCGAAATCAACGAGGCCCTTCATCGCCTCCTCGCGCGTGATGTCGAGGAGCAGATGATCGGGGTCATATTTGCGCAATGTGTCGTAGAGAATATCGCTCGAAAACGTCGCCTGCCGCCCCGATTTGCGCTTGCCCACCGTCATCCTGTCGATCAGCCCCGAGATCACCGCAGCGCCCCGAAACGTGCGTTTCATCACCGCGTTCCCGGCCAGCCAAAGCTCTAACCCTTCACGCAGATTTTCAGGGGCGAGCAGGGGGGCAGGATCGCTCACACGCTGCAGGCCCCAGATCATCGTGGCGTAATCGGTGGCCAGAAATCCAAGCGGCTCCAACCCTGCTTCCTCCATGCGCTGGGTCAGCAAAAGCCCCAAAGTCTGCTGCGCATTCCGCCCTGCAAAGCCGTAAATGCAGGTATATTCGCGCCCGTCTCGCGCGAAGCTTTCAACCATCAAGCGGCCTTGTTGCGGCAGTTTTGAGCGGTCTCGCTGAAGCGCCAACCAAGAGGCCGTATGCGCGGGTAAATCGGGCCAACTGTCTTGCGCGAAAATCTCCAAGATCCGCTGCGACAGTTGCGTCGAGGTGGCGAATTTCGTGCCCATGAAGGTCGCGACTTTGGGATTGGCCGAGGGCCTGCGCGTGACCTCGACCGTCATTTCGCGCAACCCCTCATAGCGCACGATCTGCCCGCCGATCAGAAAGGTGTCGCCTTTGGTCAGCGTGGCTGCAAAGCTTTCCTCGATCTCGCCCAAAGCGCCGCCACCGCGCGCGTTCTTCATGCGGACTTTCAAGGTCTCGGTGTCGATAATCGTGCCGATATTCATCCGGATTTGCCGCGCCGCACGTGGGTCTCGCAACTGCCAAAGCCCGTCGCGTTCGACCAGTCTTTGATAGCGGTCATAGGCACGCAACGCGTAGCCCCCGGTCGCGCAAAATTCCAAACAGGCGTCAAATTCTGCGCGCGTCAGGCCGCAATAGGGACCCGCAGAACGTATCTGCGCATAAAGCGCATCCGCCTCAAACGCACCGGACGCGGCACAGATCAAAAGATGCTGGCACAACACATCGCGCGGACCTCGCGGGCGCGGATCGCCATCAAGATCATGCGCCAAAGCGGCGTCCAACGCGGCCTTGCATTCCACGATCTCGAACCGGTTCGCAGGCACCAGAACAGCCTTGGAGGGCGCATTATAGCGGTGATTGGCGCGCCCGATGCGTTGCACCAGCCGTTTGACGTTCTTGGGCGCACCGATTTGGACAACAAGATCGACATCTCCCCAGTCGATGCCAAGATCAAGACTGCCAGTGCACACAATCGCGCGTAACGTGCCGTCGACCATCGCTTGTTCGACCTTCTCGCGCTGGCCCCGATCTAGGCTGCCATGATGAATGCCGATCGGCAATTGGTCCTCATTGGCGAGCCAGAGATTGTGAAAATAAATCTCCGCCTGCGCGCGGGTGTTGTGGAAAATCAGCGTGGTTTTATGCGCGCGCACCAGATCTAGCACCGCGGGGATTGAATATTTTCCGCCGCCACCCGCCCAAGGCGGGGCCTCATCCGTTTCTAGCATCGAGATATCGGGATTAGGTCCGGGATCGGCATGGATGATGGTCGATGGCGCAGGGTGATGGGCCAGAAAATCGCCAATCGCTTGCGGGTCTTCGACCGTGGCACTGAGCCCGACGCGGCGCATGTCAGGCGCCAAAGCGGCCAGCCGTGACAGGCCCAGCATCAACTGATCGCCGCGTTTGCTTTCCGCCAGCGCGTGTATTTCATCGACGATGACACGTTTGACGCTTGCAAACATCCGCCCCGCATCCTCGTAGCTGAGCAGAAGGGCCAGACTTTCGGGCGTGGTCAGCAAAATATGAGGCGGGTCGGCGCGTTGGCGGCGGCGCTGCGTGTAAGACGTATCGCCGGTGCGGTCCTCAATGCGGATATCGAGGCCGATTTCCTCGGCAGGTCTGCGCAAATTGCGTTTGATATCGGCGGCCAAGGCTTTCAGCGGAGAGATATAAACCGTGTGCAGCCCGTCCTTTGGGTCCTCCAGAAAATCGGCCAAACTCGGCAGGAACCCGGCCATGGTTTTGCCGCCACCCGTTGGGGCAACCAGCATCAGGGACGCGGCATCCTGCGCATCAAACATCTCTTGCTGATGGGGATGTATTTGCCAGTTTTGGGCGGCAAACCAATTGCGGATCGGGGCGGGGATATCGGGCATTGGCCCAGATATAACGGAAAGCGCGCGGGGAGTGCATCCCGCAATCGCGTCAGTTTCGCGGCTTTAGGTCTCGCAACATCTGGGTTAGCAAATCGGGCAGGCGGGTATCGCCGCTTTCTGGCGTCGCATCGAGCGCGCTTTCGACGTCTTTTTTGAGGATGCCGATGGAATTCTCGGACCCGTAGCCATCGCGGGCGAACTCGATCTCTTTTAGCCCCGAGGCAAACCAGTTTTGGCCCGACGAGGTATGGATCAAAGCCAGCAGCTTATCTTCATCCAAGCCGGCCTCATCGGCCCAGTCCAGAACCAACCGTGTCATCACCGTGTTGGAGGCGGCGAGCATATTATTGAGCACTTTCGCCTGCATCCCTGCGCCAAATTCGCCCATATGGTGAAAATGCGCGCCCATGGCGGCAAAGAGCGGCTGATGAGCGCTTAGATCATCTTGCGATCCACCCAGCATGAAAGACAAGCGGCGTTGCTCAGCGGCGACTTGTGCGCCCGACATTGGCGCGTCGATCAAAGCCACACGGGCCGGAATGCGCGCGCGCAACTCGCGCACGTATCGTGGCGACAAGGTGGAGGAGATAATGATCGTCTCCAGAGATTTCGCCCGCCCCGCAATATTTTGCGCGCCAAACAGGACATCTTCGGTTTGCTCCACATCACGCACGACGGTGATCAATGTCTTGAGAGAGTTGGAAAAGAGGCCCGCGTCGTCGGTCATGACGGGGGCGAGGGGGCCAAAGTCAGACGCGGGCCGGATATCCAGCCCGCGTGCATTAAATCCAGAGCCAAGCAGCGCGCTGAGCATCGGCGCACCCATGCGACCGCATCCAGCGACACCGATAGGTTGCATCAGTGCTTAATCTCTTCGTCTTTCACATACATGTTGGCCCATGCACGATCGACGAGATCAGGCGTCATCTTCAGCTCTGTGCGCTCGTATTCGCATACGGCAATCATCTGATCGATCAGGAAGTTCGCGTGATAGTTCGCGTAGACATTGTCGATGGTCGGATATTTGACCTTCAGCAGATGGATCAGCGACGCCTCATCAAGCGGCATTTTCTTCTTCTTGGCGACCATGGCGAAGACCTTCAGGAATTCTTCCTGCGTCGGGCCATCGATCTTGATCTTAAAGAAGATACGACGCAAAGCCGCGCCATCGAACATCTCGTTGGGGTGGAAGTTGGTCGAGAAGATCACCAGCGTGTCAAACGGCACTTCGAATTTTTCACCCGATTGCAGGGCCAAAATATCGTAGCCCGCTTCCATCGGAACAATCCAACGGTTGATCAGCGCTTGAGGCGGTTCTTCCTGGCGACCGAGGTCATCCACGATAAACACGCCGCCTGTGGCTTTCAGTTGCAACGAGGCCTGATAGGTCCGTGATGTCGCGTTGTAATTCAGATCGAGCATCGACAATGACAGCTCACCACCGGTCATAACCGTGGGGCGTTCGCAAAGCAGATAGCGCTTGTCATAGCGGTTATCCGTGCGGCGCAAAGACGAGGCATCGTGATGTTCTTCATCGACCAGCGTGTGCACGATCGGATCATAGAGCGTCACAACTTGTCCAGCATATTCAATACATTGCGGAATATAGATCATGTCGCCCAATGCGTCGCGAATACCGTTCGAGATCGCGGATTTACCGTTGCCCGGAGGGCCGTAAAGCAGGATCGAGCGGCCAGAGCTGACAGCAGGGCCGAGATGTTCCAGAAGATGTTCTGGCAAAATCAGGTGGCCCATATTGGACAGCAAACTGTCGCGGGTGATCGCGATATTGCGCACCGATTGGTTTTGCACTTGTTTCTTGTAGATTTCCAAAGGCACCGGAAGGGCGCCGTAATATTCAGACTGGCTGAGCGCATCAAGCGCGCGCGCCTTGCCCGCATCGCTCAGCTGGAACGCCATCTCAGAGCCGGAGCCCGCATGAAGCGTACCTTGCGCCTCCATCAAGCGCTGTTCGCGCGCAATCTCGACCAATTGCTGGGTCAAAGGCAGCGACAGGCAAATCGCCTCTGCAATCTCGGACACATGTTCGAGGTTTTTACGAAACACCGTTTTGAGCAAGATATCTCGCATCATGACGATATTCAGACCCGTTTCTTTCAGGGTCTTAGGGGGCGGGGGCGCTATAACGCCGGATGTAGCATGCATATTCATATGGACTGCCTACCTGCCTGTTGTGGCTATTTTTTGGCAAGAATACCTTTTGTTTTGCCTTTCTAACAACAAAATCCATGCGCATTTGTAACGAAATCCCGCTGTTGTAGTATTTGGGAAAACATTGTCGAGGCGTCGCAGATGGACCGCACGAGGGCCCTGTATTTTTTCCTTTATCTACTAGGACTTGTCGCCGTTCTTGGTGGCATTTCTTTGGCGCGTGGCGGCTTGTATATTGACCGCCACGAGGGCGATACCCTGCATTTGATCGAGATCGTGACGCGGATGAGCATAGGCCAATGGCCTCATATCGACTTTGTCACCCCTTTGGGCGTTATGTCATTTCTACCGATCGTGGCATTTCTGTGGGCAGGTTTCGGGGTCGGTACGTCGATTTTGCTGGGCCAAGTGGCCTTCGCAATCGCAATGATCCTGCCCGTCTATTGGGCCTGCCGCAGCCGTTTGGACGCCCCCGTGGCCTTCGGGATGGGCGGCGTTTTGATGATTATGGCACTGGCGATGGTGCATGGCGAGGATGCGTCCAACGTATCAATGTCGATGCATTACAACCGTTGGAGCTGGGTCGTGGCCTTTGTCGCCACGATCATCGCCGTTCTGCCCGCCAGATTTAGA
>CAZCEW010000021.1:0-33996 GCA_964497775.1 uncultured Rhodobacterales bacterium | reverse complement strand
CCCCATTAACCATCTCTTCACCCTTCGTTTGAAAAGCCTCAACCATTTGGGCATATTATTGGCAGAGTACGGCTGAGATTCACACATCTCACCTCCAAAACGACCCCGCCGAGCTGCTTTCTCGGCGGGGTCTCTCTTTTTTGGGATAGTTTCCTTCGGCCCAGCCGCCGCACGCCACAAATGAAAAAAGGCGCACCCTCAGGCGCGCCTCTTTCAAATCTCTGAATTGAGCGTTTAGCTCGACAGCGCAGCCGCGCCGAAGACCAAGAACAGCAGTGGGATCAGGATGCCGCCATCGCTTGAAGAGGTCTCTTCAATGATGACGTCTTCTTCAACAATCGGGTCGTCAAATCCGCCCGCAAAGACAGCGCCTGTGGAAAGTGTCAGGGCCAAAGCGCCCGCAATCATGTGTTTGGTCATAGGTTCGTTCCTTTGATCGAGTGTTTTCGCGACCATCCCCTATAGGTGCCCGATGGTCAAGTCGCCACCCATATATCTGGTGTGTTTCGGGAGGCTGTGACAATAAAAAAACGGCCCGCGCAAAACGCGAGCCGTTCTCCATACCCCAAAAAAGGGGAGAGCTTTAGTCCAGAGCGACCAGATCGCCAGCGGACTGACGTCCGTCACGGCCTTCGATCATTTCGAACTCAACTTTTTGGTCATCACGCAGGCCAGTCAGCCCAGCACGCTCGACAGCTGAGATGTGTACGAACACGTCCTTGCCGCCATCATCAGGTGCGATAAAGCCGAAGCCTTTTGTTGTGTTAAACCATTTTACGGTGCCAGTAGCCATTCCCGTATCTCCTATCAAAACCCGCCCGCATTATGCGGCGGTTCGGTGCAGCAGTGTCTTCAAGTATGCCGAATTCGTTGAAAGAAGCGGAAACGTAAAGTCTGTATCACGCCCTGTCACTTATAGGGTTTTGACGAAACTTCAATGACAGAGTTCATAAATCAGCAAGTTTTGGCCCACTCCGCACCGCGTCGGAATGGGGTAATTTGTATGCAGCGGTGGACCTGAGGGGGTCAGTCCAGAGGAACGAGCTCGCCTGCAGATTGGCGCCCGTCGCGCCCTTCGATCATCTCGTATTGGATTTTCTGCTCGTCGCGCAAACCCGTCAGACCTGCTTTTTCAACAGCTGAGATGTGAACGAAAACGTCATTGCCGCCATCATCTGGGGCGATAAAGCCGAAGCCTTTGGTGGTGTTGAACCATTTTACGGTGCCAGTGGCCATCCGATTTCTCCTTCAATTTACCCGCCCGCGGGAATGCAGCGGGTTAGTGCAGCCAGTGGTCGTTGCTTGTCCGGCTTGCCTTATGAAGGAAGGCGGTCTCGACGATATTGGTTGTCACGTTCTAAATCTTAGCACAAATTACACAAAGACAATAGGGCTGGGGTAATCCTTTGCTGAGAGGGGCGAAATGAAGGTCTACGGGATCAAAACATGTGATACTTGCCGCAAAGCTATAAAGGCGTTGGAGGCCGCGGGGCATAATGTCGAGTTCATCGATGTGCGCGCGACGCCTTTGAGCGAGGATCAGATCTCGCAATTTCTGAGCGCCTTTGGTGACAAGCTGGTCAACACGCGCTCAACCACATGGCGTGAGCTTGATGCGATCAGCCGCACGACCTCGCCGCAAGTGCTTTTGGCCGAACATCCAACTTTGATGAAACGCCCCGTCATCCATGGCAAAGACCTGCATTTGGGCTGGGGCAAGGATGTGCAGGCGGTGCTGCTTTAGCGAAGAAGTTCGTATTCCCATGACCGCAAGCTGCGCGCATAGGGGGTGGGGGGATCTAAGATTTTCTCAGGAAACAGAAGCTCCAACTCGCGGCGTTGGGCGGACAGAAACGTCTTTTGCGTCTCGGAGCCCAGAAGCAGAGTTTCGGCCCATTGCCCGTTGGCACAGACCATCGCGTGATCTTCCAGCAGCAAATGATAATAGCTGACAGACTGGCAGGCGTGATCGATATGCACGCGGTCATTGCCCAGTAGGGCTTGTGCCGGAACCAACACGTCAGACGTGTCGAACAGCAATTCGGCCGCAGGGTCTGACAGCAATATCCTGTGCTGAGGCGACACGACCAGATCTTGCGCAGGCAAGCCCGCGCCCAAAGCGCCTTTGCGGATACGGATCGGGCGCAGAGATGGATTTCGGCACAGCTCCAGCGGGCCCAGATCGCGTTTGGCGAGCCAGCGGATCGGGCGCGCACCCTTGTCGCGTGTAGTGACAAGATCACCTGCGTTGAGCTCTTCAATTCGTCTTGGGCCGTTTGGGGTTTCGATCAATGTCCCACCCGCAAAACAAAGCGTGCCGTAAGGATCAATCGGGCCATCGCCAGAGCCCGAGAAGGTAAAGGTCTGACCGGCCGTGATAGGAGAGGTCGTGAAGACAACAACATTTGAACCCGAGTTGGATGTGCCGGTCCCGATACGTCCAATGATAAACGTGATCGGCGGCACATCATCTGAGATGAGTTGGTACTCAGATTCAATGTTCTGCCCGGCATTATATGTCACTCCACCGATGGTGACATTGTTGGTCAACACCGACAGCACGCCCGTTTCAAGATAGGCATCTTCGAGTTCGGGGTCGTCATCGGTAATGTCAAAAGTCACGGTTGAGGCGCTGGCCGACAGGGTCGAGGTCGTGCCGACAGCGAAGTCCGGCGTGGTGTTGCCAGCATTCGCCGGGTCGCCAAAGGCGCCCGAAAAGTCCGCAAGGGACCATCCTGTCACTGTGTAATCGGGCACTCTGCGCCTTCCGGAGTATATTCGTACCCCCGATATTGACCCTAAAAACGAGGCAGAAGCGGGGCCGTGTTGGGCCCTAATCCCGCCTGTTTAAAGGATTTTCCGTGCCAAATCAGGCGGCAAAGCGTCTTGTGCAAGGCTGGTCATCAGGCTGTCTAACGGCTCTACGCTGGTTTGCTTTTCGCCCAAGCGCCGTAAGGTGACTGTACCGTCTTCGACTTCCTTCTTGCCGACAGCCAAGATCACCGGCACTTTCGAAAGCGAATGTTCGCGCACTTTGTAGTTGATCTTCTCGTTGCGAATATCTGCCTCAGCGCGAATACCTGCCGCCTTTAATTTCTCAACAGTTTCATGCACATAGCTGTCTGCATCAGACACAATCGAGGCCACAACAACTTGGCGCGGAGCCAGCCAGAACGGCAATCTGCCGGCATGGGTTTCGATCAAAATACCGATGAAGCGCTCGAACGAGCCCAAGGTCGCGCGGTGCAGCATAACGGGGCGGTGCTTCGCGCCATCCTCACCGATGTAAGTGGCGTCCAGACGCTCCGGCAGGACGAAATCAACTTGATGCGTGCCACATTGCCAATCGCGACCAATCGCGTCGGTCAGAACAAACTCCAGTTTCGGGCCATAAAACGCACCTTCGCCGGGGTTGAGTTCCGGCTCGATCCCCGCTGCACGGGTGGCAGATAACAGCGCCTCTTCGGCCTTGTCCCACACCTCGTCGCTGCCAGAGCGGGTGTCTGGCCTGTCCGAGAATTTGACGCGGAAATCGGTGAAGCCGAGGTCCTTATAGATCTGAGTGAGAAAAGCGATGTAGATCGCGGTCTCGGATTCAATCTGATCCTCGCGGCAGAAAATATGCCCGTCATCTTGCGTAAAGCCCCGCACACGCATGATGCCATGCAGCGCGCCAGACGGCTCGTAGCGGTTGCATGATCCAAACTCGGCCATCCGTAAGGGCAGGTCGCGGTAAGATTTAAGCCCTTGATTATAAACCTGAACATGGCACGGGCAGTTCATTGGTTTGAGCGCATTCACAGCCTTTTCGCGCGCGTGATCCTCGTCCACTTCGACGATGAACATATGCTCTTGGTATTTTTCCCAATGGCCTGAGGCTTCCCAGAGCCTGCGGTCGACCACTTGCGGGGTGTTCACTTCGCGGTAGTCGCCGTCGTTTTGCATTCGGCGGACATAATCTTGCAACAAAGTGTAGATGCGCCAGCCATTGGGATGCCAAAACACCTGACCGGGGGCCTCTTCTTGCATATGGAACAGGTCCATCTCGCGGCCCAATTTGCGGTGATCGCGTTTTTCCGCTTCTTCCAAGAAATGCAGATGTTCCTTGAGCTTTTCTTTGTTCTGAAACGCCACGCCATAGATGCGCTGCAACATCGCGCGGTCGCTATCGCCGCGCCAGTAAGCACCGGCAACGCTCATCAATTTGAACGCGTCGGCTGGCAGTTGGCCGGTATGCTGCAAATGCGGCCCGCGGCACAGATCTTGCCATTCGCCATGCCAATACATGCGCAACGGCTCGTCGCCCGGAATGGCACCGATCAGTTCAACCTTATAGGGCTCGCCTAGGTCCTCGTAATGCTTCACAGCGCGCGCGCGATCCCAAACTTCCGTGCGAACCTCGTCGCGCAAGTTTATGATCTCTTTCATCTTTTTCTCAATCGCGCCCAAATCTTCCGAGCTAAACGGCTCGGCGCGGTCAAAATCATAATACCAGCCGTTTTCAATAACGGGGCCAATGGTGACTTTGACATCTGGCCAGATTTCCTGGACCGCGCGCGCCATGACATGCGCGAAGTCGTGACGGATCAGCTCAAGCGCCGGGGCCTCATCTTTGAGAGTGTTGATCGCGATGGAGGCGTTGGCATTGATCGGCCACGCCAGGTCCCAATGTGCGCCATCGACCGTGGCCGAAATGGCCTTCTTGCCAAGCGAGGTCGCAATCGCGCTGGCCACCTCGGCAGGGGTGATCCCTGCGTCGAAATCGCGTGAATTGCCGTCGGGAAAAGTCAGAGAGATTGAGGCCATCTTGGGCGTCTCCTCGTCAGTTTGGCGCCTACGAAACGCCCGGTTGCGGGTTAGATTTGACCCATTTGGCGGGTTTATGGCGCGAGGTCAACTCCGTCGGCGCGCGGTATGCAAAAGTATTCTTTTATAGTGTCATTTACATATCGAATAATGGGCTATATTCACCTTCATGAGAGAGCGTAAAAGCTCTTAGATCTTGACCGAAGACAGGAGACCAGAATGCCAAAATATAACAAGATGTTCGAGCTGTCCGTGGAAGATATGGAGCTGATTGAAGAGGCGTTGCGCGACAAGCAGCGAGAACTGACGCTATCTGCGGATAACGTGAATAGTGAACCTTGCGAGACGTTGAAAGGCACCCATGATCTGTTGGGTCGCCTGCACAATCAAAAGACGTTTTACCGTCCTAAATCAGGGGCTTACTTAGGCGGCTGATCAAGTTGACCCCGTCTTGGCCCAATAATTTCGGCCGCGTAATGCGGCAAGATGCTCATCTGAATTAACTTGAAACCTGCTTGCGAGGTTCCCTTTCCCGCAGGCCTCCCTTAGCCTGAGCGAGACAGATTGCTATTGGGGCCAGATGACAGATTTTCTCGACACAGCGAGCGGCCGCCGGATCGCGTATCACGCAACACCCGGATCGCAGCCGACCTTGGTATTTTTGGGCGGGTTCAAATCCGATATGGACGGCACAAAGGCCGTTCATCTTGAAGCCTGGGCCAAAGCGCAGGGGCGCGCATTCCTGAGGCTGGACTATTCCGGCCATGGGCAATCCTCGGGCGAGTTCACCGATGGCTGCATCGGCGATTGGGCTGAGGATGCGATGGCATGTATCGAGTCTGTCACGCAAGGGCCATTGGCGCTGATCGGCTCGTCTATGGGCGGGTGGATATCGCTTCTATGCGCCAAGAAAATAGGTGCGCGGATTGCTGGGATGGTCACGATCGCCGCTGCTCCGGATTTCACCGAAGACAGCATGTGGGCGGGGTTTGATGCAGGCCAAAGGGCCGAGTTACAAGCCAAAGGGCATGTGGCGCTGCCATCTGACTATGGCGAACCCTACATCATCACGCGGAAACTGATTGAAGAAGGGCGCAACCAATTGGTGCTGCGCAGCCCGCTTGAGCTGCCGTTTCCTGTGCGGTTCTTGCAAGGCACGGCAGATGCGGATGTCGAAATGTCAGTGGCACTTCGCTTGATGGATCACGCAACGGGTCCTGATATGCGGCTGGTTGTTTTGAAAGACGGCGATCACCGCTTCTCGGACGCGGCTGCGCTGCAATTGATTGAAGATGCCACAAACAACGTCCTCCAGATCGTCGGATGAGGCGTTTCGGCAAGACCTTAGGGCGCATATTGCTGGGCCTATGTGTGGCGCTTGCGTTGATCTGGTTTTTCTGGCCGCGCGAGCCTGTGGATGCCGATATATCATTTGATCACAGGATATTGCCGGACAATCTTGAAGTTTATCTTGCCAAGACCGAAGAGCGCTTTGACAACATAACCCCCGGCGTTGAAAAGCGCATTATCTGGGCCGGCGCGCCGCATCAACAAACCGATCTGGCAGTGGTTTATATTCACGGGTTCTCGGCGACATCTGAAGAAATTCGACCCGTTCCTGACTTAGTGGCAGAGGCCTTTGGCGCAAATCTGTTTTTCACCCGGCTTACAGGTCACGGGCGCGGATCGCTGGCAATGGCCGAGCCTGTCGCGGGCGATTGGTTGGAGGATACGGCGGAAGCCTTGGCTATCGGGCGCAAGATTGGGCGAGAAGTCGTGGTGATCGCCACATCAACCGGCGCGACCGCGATAGCGATTACGGCCACAAGACCTGAACTGATGGAGCGGGTCAAAGCGCTGGTGCTTGTCTCGCCGAATTTTCGGGTTCGCAACCCCACCTCAGTGGTGCTTGAATGGCCCTTGGCGCGCAGCTGGGGGGCGGTCGTGGCGGGGGCGGAACGCAGTTTCGATCCGCTTAACGAAGGCCACAGCACCTATTGGACGACGATCTATCCCACGACAGCTCTGATCCCGATGGCCGCTTTGGTCAAATATGCGCGCGATTTGGATTATTCCGGCGTCACGGTGCCGAGCCTGTTCATGTTTTCAGATGAGGATGCGGTGGTCTCTGCCGAGACGACGCGGGCCGTCTCGACGAAATGGGGATCAGAAGTGACCTTGATGGCACGCGATCTGGGCGAGGGTGATGACCCGTTTAATCATATTATCGCCGGTGATATCCTAAGCCCCGGGCAGACCGAGCCTGTGGCAAACGCGATCATCAATTGGATAAAGGAGCGGCCTTGATGGAACAACGTGTCAGCCTGATCACTTTGGCTGTGACAGATATGGATAGCTCTGCCGCTTTCTATGAGGCGATGGGCTGGACGCGAGTTGAGACCCAAGACGGTGTGATTGCCTTTGATCTGATCGGCCAGACTTTGGGGCTTTATCCCAAAGCAGGTCTGGCAAAAGATTTGGGGATTGATCTGGCCGAGATTGGCGGGTTTTCCGGCGTGACTTTGGGCCATAATGTTGCTGAGCGAGCGGAGGTGGATCGCTTAATGGATGCTGTTGCAACGGCGGGCGGGAAGGTTTTGAAACCGGCTCAAGAAGTGTTCTGGGGCGGCTATCACGGCTATTTCGCCGATCCCGAGGGCCATATTTGGGAAGTCGCACATAACCCCTTTTCACCCTTGCGCGAGGATGGTGCGTTTCGCTGGAATGGATACGGATGATGCCTCCGGCGGGGATATTTTTGGAAAATGGAAGGCCATGAGACGCCCCGGGTCCATGTGGAGCCTGGAGACATTCGGGCGCGTGCGCCTGTCGCAGCACTTCTTTATGCGCGATTTCTTGTTTTCTGAGATCAGCGCCTATCACGGGGTGCCGAATATCCCTGACAATCCGGACTTATGTATCGAAGTGGGACGCGCGTTTTGCACCAGTTTGCTTGATCCCTTGGAAGAGACGTTTGGCCGCGTGGCTGTGCGTTCGGGCTATAGATCGGCAGCACTGAACGGGTATGGCAATGCCAACAAGCTCAACTGCGCGCGCAATGACTATCCCGGCGAGTGCCATATCTGGGACAGGCCCGGCACGCCGATTGCAGGCGCGTCTATCGTTATTCCGTGGTTTGCAGATCAATATGAGCGCGGGCGCGACTGGCGGGATCTGGCGTGGTGGATCCATGATCATCTGGCCTACTCAGAGCAGTGGTTTTTCCCGAAACTTGCCGCGTTCAATCTGACTTGGGAGCCGGTGCCGCGTCGGACAATCTCGAGCTATATTGCACCGCGCGGCAAGCTTTTGGCGGCGGGTGCGGAGCCTGATGAAACTGCGGCGTCGCGAAAAAACCGCTACAAGGATTTTCCACCCTTTCGGGGAATTGCATATCCCGCTACCAATTGAGCGAGACCTTAAGGGAAGACCTCATGGAACTGCCTAAAACTCCTTCTTTCCGATTGGATGGTAAGCGCGCGTTGGTTCCGGGCGGCTCGCGTGGGATTGGCTTGGGCTGCGCGGTGGCTTTGGCCGAAGCGGGCGCGCATGTGGTGATTGCGGCGCGCGGGGCTCAGGCGGTTGAGGCGGCAGCCATACAGATGCGCGATGCTGGGTTGAGCGCGGAGGGGGTGGCGCTTGATATTACCGATAAGACCGCGGTGGCGAGTGTTTTTGAGGAATTTGGACCGTTCGATATTGTGTGCAACTCGGCAGGGCTGGCGCGCCATTCGCCTGCTGTTGAGACCTGTGAGGAGGATTTCGACGCGGTTATGGCGATCAATGTGAAGGCTGCGTATTTTCTGGCGCAAATTGCTGCGCGCTCAATGAAAGAGCGCGGCGGCTCGATCATTCAGATCTCGAGCCAGATGGGGCATGTTGGCGGTATTGATCGCGCGGTTTATTGCGGCTCGAAACACGCGATTGAGGGGATCAATAAGGCGATGGCGATTGAGTTTGGGCCTGACAATATTCGGGTCAATTCAATCTGCCCTACCTTTATTCTGACGCCCCTGACGGAGGCTACTTTTGCCGATCCGGTCAAGCGGGCTTGGATTGACGAGAAGATCAAACTGCCTCGGGTGGGTGAAATTTCTGACGTTATGGGGGCTGTTGTGTTTCTGGCCTCTGACGCGTCTGCTTTGGTGACGGGGACGTCAATTCTGGTCGATGGCGGTTGGACGGCGGGATAAATCTAGGGGGATGGAATGACGATAAAGACAACACATGTCGGCAGTTTGCCACGCAGTCAAGACGTGGTGGATATGATTTTCGCGCGCGAGAATGGCCAAGAGTTTGATCTGGGAGCCTTTGACGCCGTGATGACGCAAGCCTGCGCTAAAACGGTCGAAAAACAAGCGGATGTGGGCGTCGATATTGTCAGCGATGGCGAGACCTCCAAGATCAGCTATGCGACTTACGTCAAGGATCGCTATACGGGGTTTTCCGGCGACAGCCCGCGCAATGCGCCTGCTGATCTGAAGCTGTTCCCCATCTTTCTCAAGCGTCTCGCTGATGATGGGGGTACGCCGCAATATGCGCGGCCAATGTGCACAGGCGAGGTGAAGTCCAAAGGGCAGGGCGAGCTACAGAAGGACATCGACAATCTGAAGGCGGGCATGAAAGCGCATGGCGTCTCGGAGGGCTTTATGAATGCGGCGAGCCCGGGTGTGATCTCTTTGTTTTTGCAAAACGACTTCTATAAATCGCGCGAGGTTTATCTGGCCGCTTTGGCCGATGCGATGCGTGATGAATACCGCACCATTGTGGATCAGGGGCTCTATTTGCAGCTCGACTGTCCCGATCTGGCCTTGTCGCGCCATATGCTGTTTGCAGACCTGTCTGATGCAGAATTCCTCAAGATTGCCGCCTCGCATGTTGAAGCGTTGAACCATGCACTCGAGGGCATCGATCCGACCCGCGTGCGCGTGCATATCTGTTGGGGCAATTACGAGGGCCCGCATGTGTGCGACATTGATATGGGTAAGGTGTTTCCAGCTTTGATGGATGTGAATGCGAGCTACTTGCTGTTTGAGACATCGAACCCGCGTCACGCGCATGAATGGACGGTGTTTCGCGACCGCGCTAGCGAGATACCCGATCATAAAATCCTTGTTCCCGGCGTGGTCGATACCACGACCAATTTCGTCGAGCATCCCGAAGTTGTGGCGCAGCGACTTGATCGGTTCACCTCTTTCATGGGCACGGATCGAGTTATTGCAGGCTCTGACTGTGGCTTCGGGACTTTTGCGGGCTTTGGGGCCGTCGATCCTGATATCGCTTATGCGAAACTGGGATCGCTGGTTGAGGGCACTAAAATCGCAAATGCGCGCGCATGAGCGAGCCGCTTGTTCTTTTGCCGGGCATGATGTGCGATGCGCGACTATTTGGCCCTCAGATCAAAGCTTTAGGTGGGACACGCGCGATCCATTTGGCGCCGATCACAGGGCATGACACGGTCGAAGATCTGGCGCGCGACGTGCTTGAAAATGCGCCCCAGACCTTCGCCTTGGCAGGGCTGTCGATGGGTGGGATCGTGGCGATGGAAGTGATCCGTCAAGCGCCCGCGCGGGTCTCGCGGCTGGCCTTGCTTGATACCAACGCTCTGGCCGAGACGCCTCAGGTGGCTGCGAACCGAGAGCCGCAGATCGTCAAAGTGATGACCGGCAATCTGGTTGAGGTGATGCGTGATGAGCTGAAGCCCAATTACCTAGCACCGGGGCCGGGGCGTCAGCCGGTTCTGGATCTGGTGCTAGAGATGGCCACATCGCTGGGCGAGGGGGTCTTCTTGCGCCAATCGCGCGCGCTTCAGCGCAGGCCCGATCAGCAGGCGACCTTGCGCAGCGTTAAGGTTCCGACATTGATACTGTGCGGTGCCTTGGACAGGCTATGCCCGGTCTCGCGCCATGAGTTTATGGCCGAGCTAATTCAAGGATCGATTTTGAAAATCATCCCAAGTGCCGGCCATTTGCCGACACTTGAGCAACCTCAGATGGTTATTGACGCTATGACGGAATGGCTCGACGCCTAGATCAGATCGCGACGCGGCCCGTCGGTACGGGAGTGACGTATTTCTTGGTCGGGTTGCGCTTCACTTTCGGGTTTTTGCCCTTGCTGTTCGCGTCAATGAAATCCAGCACCAAGGGCCGGATATTATTGCGCCAGCTGCGGCCCGCAAAGATGCCGTAATGGCCTGCATCCGGTTCCAAATGGCTTGCCTTTTTGCTTTTTGGCAGACCCGTACACAGATCAAGTGCCGCGATACATTGGCCGGGCGCTGAGATGTCGTCATTGGCGCCTTCAACTGTTTTGACCGCCACAGATGTGATCTTGCCAATATCGACGGCTTTGCCGTTTACGACGAACTCGTTATTGGCGATCTCGCCTGCTTTGAAAATCCGCTCAACCGTCGAGAGATAGAATTCAGCCGGCATGTCCATCACTGCGAGGTATTCGTCGTAGAACCGGTTATGCCGGCCGTTCTCTTGGCTTTCGTTTTTGGCAACGCGCATGATTTTTTCGCTAAACGCGCGGCTGTGGGTCTCGGAATTCATCGACATAAATGAGGCCAGCTGCAACAGGCCGGGATAGACCTTGCGACCGACGCCTGCATATTTGAACCCGACGCGCTGGATCACCAGCTCTTGCAATTGCCCCATCGTAACGCGGCGGCCGAAATCGGTGACGTCTGTTGCGGCCGCATCCGGGTCAATTGGGCCACCAATCAGCGTCAGCGTCTTTGGCTGGGCTTTGGGATCTTCTTCGGCCAGATAGGCCGTTGCGGCCAAGGCCAAGGGGGCCGGCTGGCAGACAGCGATCACATGGGTATCGGGACCCATCTCGCGCATGAAGTCGACCAGATAGAGGGTATAATCCTCAATATCGAACTTGCCTTCGCTGACAGGGATGTCGCGGGCATTGTGCCAATCGGTCACGTAGACCTCGGCATCGGGCAATAGCGACACGACAGTCGAGCGCAGCAGCGTCGCATAGTGACCCGACATTGGTGCAATGAGGAGAATTTTGCGCGGCTTTGGTGCGCGGTCTGTGACGTTGAAATGGATCAGATCGCCAAATGGCTTTGTCAGGACCTTTTCGACCTCGACCAGATGATCGCGCCCGTCTTCGCCGACGACAGATGCGATATCCCATTCGGGCTTCACAACCATCCGCCCAAAAGAGCGTTCGGTCACTTCACCCCAAGCGGCCATCATTTTGACCATTGGATTCGCTGACAGCGCAAATGCTGGATGAGATCCCCAAGCCTGTGCTGTTGCACCCAACCATTGGTTGGTCACACGCATCGACTCCATCAAATCATATGATACCATGTACTTCACAGGGCACTCCTTCTGCGGACAAAAACCGCTAATAGGTCAATAAGTCGCTTTGCCCCCCGCGAACGACATGGGTATTTCGCACTTGCAGCATAGACTAAGGTGGAACTGCTAAGATGACAACTAAAACTAACAGCCCCGACGAAACTCTCTCGGCCGAGAAGCTAGAGCGCCTGAACGCGAACCTTGCCAAGATGGACGATCTGTCCAAACGTCTGGCCACAGCGATGGGGCAAAAGAAATCCGCCGATCCCGGCCTGCAAGCGCCGGGAAATGACGTCTATGTCAAAGCTATGGCCGCCTATATGGCCGAAATGATGAACAACCCGTCCAAGATTATCGAGCAACAGGTCTCTTATTGGGGGAAATCGTTAAAACATTATGTCGAGGCCCAACAGGCGTTGGGCTCAGGCAAGCTGCAAGCCCCAGAGGATAAGGGGCCAAGTGACCGCCGGTTTAAGTCCGAGATGTGGGATACGCATCCCTATTTTAACTATATCAAACAGCAATATCTGTTCTCGTCGGAGGCAATCACCCACGCGATGGAGGATCTCGACGGGTTAGAAGGTCAAGACAAGGACCGCGTCGCGTTCTTTGCACGTCAGATCGTTGATATGATGTCGCCTGCCAATTTCCTGGGCACCAACCCCGAAGCCTTGGCGCGCGCCGTTGAAACGGATGGCGAGTCGCTGGTGCGGGGCCTTGAAAACCTTGTGCGCGATATCGAGGCGAACCAAGGCGATCTGCTCGTCTCGCTGGCCGACAAAGAGGCGTTTACGGTCGGCGACAACATCGCCGCGACAGAAGGCTCGGTGGTCTACCGCAACCGAATGTTTGAGCTGATCCAGTACAAACCCACGACCAAGCAGGTTCACGCAACACCGCTGATCATCTTCCCGCCTTGGATCAACAAATTCTACATCATGGACCTTAAGCCATCGAATTCATTGATAAAATGGGTCGTCGATCAAGGCTACACTCTGTTCATTGTCTCTTGGGTGAACCCGGATGAAAGCTACGCCGATGTGGGCATCGACACTTATATCGACGAAGGCTATCTGACCGCGATTAATGAGGTCAAAAAGATCACCGGCGAGGATGAGGTCAATGCGACAGGCTATTGCATCGCGGGCACAACGCTTTCCATCGTCTTGGGGCTTTTGGAGAAGCGCGGCGATACCTCTGTGAAATCTGCGACGTTCTTTACGACTTTGACAGACTTTGAAGATCCCGGCGAGATGGGAGTTTTCTTGGACAATGATTTCGTCGACGGGATCGAGCGGCAGGTCGAAGAGAAGGGCTATCTGCACTCTTATTTCATGTCGCGTACGTTCTCTTATCTGCGCGCCAATGATCTGATTTATCAGCCTGCGATCCGCAATTACATGATGGGCGAGGCGCCTCCGGCGTTCGATCTGCTCTATTGGAATGGTGACAGCACCAATCTTGCCGGGCGTTTCGTGACTGAATACTTGCGCGGTCTGTGCCAAGGCAATCAACTCGCAAAGGGCGAGTTCGAGGTTCTGGGCGAAACACTCAGCCTGAAAGATGTCGGCGTTCCTGTCTGCGCTATTGCTTGCGAGACCGATCATATCGCGGCTTGGAAAGGCAGCTTTAACGGCGTCAAACAGTTCGGATCGGAAGAAAAAACTTTCATCGTCTCTGAATCGGGTCACGTCGCAGGCATCATCAACCCGCCGAGCAAGAAGAAATACGGCCACTATACCAATGACGGCCCGATGGAAGACGCTGATACGTGGCTCGAGACGGCCAAGTTTAACGAAGGATCCTGGTGGCCCTTATGGGACAAATGGTTGTCGAAGCGGTCTGGAAAGATGGTTCCAGCGCGCAAACCGGGCAAGAAATCGCATCCTGTTTTGGCACCTGCACCGGGCACTTATGTGCTTTCGCGCGTGGTCGAGTGACCCGTATCGCTTTAAAAATAAGGGCTTAGCTACAAAATCTCCTGCGACAAACTGTCAATGCTGCACTGCAGAAAAAGACTTGCAATGCTGCGATGCAGCGTCTACATATGCTGCAGACGCAAACAGAACGGGGCCGCAGAGGTCCCACATGGAGACTAAAATGGCTAAAACACAAGATTTCACAAAAGTATTCTCTGACATGGCAGCTGCTTTCCCGGTTGATATGTCCGCTTTCAACGAAGTTATGAAAACTTCGGCTGCTCTGGGCGAGAAGATGTCCAAAGTTGCTCTGGACGCTGCTGCGACTTCGACAGACCTGTCGAGCAAGTATGCCAAAGAGACTATCGCGAAAGTCGGCGGTGTCACTAAAGCTCAAGCCGAGCCTGCTGATTACACAAAATCGGTCACAGACTTCGCTTCCGCTCAAGCTGAATCGACTGCAGAGCACATGGCTGCTTTCGCTGAAGTTGCGAAAAAAGTTCAGATGGAAACTGTTGAGCTGCTGATGGCTGCTGGCAAAGACATGCAAGAAGACACTTCGGCTGCTGTCAAAAAAGCAACTGACGAGCTGGCCGCTTCTGCGAAAAAAGCTGCAAAAGCTGCTTAAGCAAACGGCGTAACAAGTTACTGCCACCTCACTCCTCCCTGTTTGGTGGCAGGCGATTGAAGGGCGAGCTTTATGCTCGCCCTTTCTTTTTGTTCGCACCTGCGGTAGCGTTTTCTGCACCGCAACAACCCGGGAGGCTCGTTTGTGGCCAAAACTGACAAAACACCGCTTCTGATCAAGCGATATGCAAGCCGCAGGTTGTATAATACCGAGACAAGCGACTACGTGACTTTGGACGATATTTCCGGCTTCGTGCGCGAGGGCCGTGACGTCCAAATCGTCGATCTCAAATCCGGCGATGATCTGACACGGCAGTATCTACTGCAAATTATCCAAGAACATGAAAGCCGCGGCGATAATGTTTTGCCGACCAATGTGCTGACCGATCTGGTGCGCAGCTACACAAATAATGCTCAAACCATGGTCCCGGACTTTCTGGCCGCCAGCTTCGAGATGTTGCAAGAGGGTCAAGCCAAGGTCGTTGAGCAAATGGCAAATCCAATGTCTGGCTTGCCCGGGTTTGAACAGATCAAAGCGCAACAAGAAGCTTTCATGAAGACGATGATGGGCGGCTGGAGCGCGCCAGAAAACGAAGAGCCTGCGCCCAAGCCCGCATCTGATGCGGACTCAGAGCTGGATATCATCAAGAAACAGCTCGCTGATATGCAAGCAGCATTGGCGAAAATGGGGAAATAGTCGCGCGCGCATCGCGCGTTTTGGAGTAAAGAGTTCGCCATGAAATACGGCATGTCGCGGGATCACCCTTTGATGGCTCGAATTCAGTCCGCCTATGAGGCCAGCGGCAATGATTTGGGTTGGCGGTTTCTCTACAGCCCTGCCTCTGTTCTGTCCGGCGCACGGGTGGCCTTTATCAGCTTTCAGCCCAGCGAGCCGCCCCATCCCGATCTACCTTTCGAGTTTGCAACTATGCGTGGCAGTGGCTTCGCGACCGAGCGTTGGGGCGACTACCGCGCCGGCCAAAGCCCGTCGCAAAGGCAGGTTCTTGGTCTTTTTGAGGCGTTGGATGTTCAGCCCGATGAGGTTCTGGCGGGCAATTTTGTTCCCTTCAGATCCCCCGATTGGTCGGCTCTAAAGGACAGACGCGCCGCGTTGAGCTTTTCACGCACGCTTTGGAGCGAGGTTTTGGCTGAAGCAGCCCCGCGCCTGATCATCGCATCGGGCAAGCATGTGGGCGTAAGACTTGAGAAAATGCTCGGCGCGCGCAGGACGCTGTCTTTGCCCATTGGCTGGGGCAATGTTGAAGCGACTAGGTCAGAATTTGACACCGGCACGCTGATCTCTCTGCCTGATCTGGGCCGTATCAAGATCATCAACCGCCCGCAAAGCACGCCCGCTTTAAAGCGGCTATTTCTGGAGCATTGGCGGGGCTAAGAGCGGAGCTCGCTCCAAGACGCGGGGTTGAGACCAAACAAGGCGGCAAGCTCGTCATAAATCTCGGGCTCTTCGCGTCTAAGCTGCTGTGGTTTCTCGAAAAATACTTCGACGGCTGTGGCAAAGAATTCCTCTGGCGCCGTGGCCCCATAAGCGTCAATGACCGTGCGCCTGCCACGAGAGACCTCCTCCATATGGCGTGTGAAACCTTCTTGAAAAATTCGTCCCCATTCGGCGTAGCTTTGTCCGCTTGCCAGCACAGGGGCGCCATTTGTTTGCGAGGATAATGCGTCAAACTGGTGGGCAAACTCGTGCAGCACGACATTATGGCCATCAAGATCGTTGAACGCGCCGCGTTCGCTATCGGCCCATGACAGCACAACCGGCCCACGCGCCCAGCTTTCGCCAAGCCGCACAACTTCGCGTTCGGTCACCACATAGCCGTCGGTTTCGCGCTGCACAGATTTGAATGCACCGGGATAGATCAGCACGGTGCGCAAGGTCTCATACCAGCTGTCGCTATTCATCACCAACAAACAGGCCTGCGCCGCGATGGACAGCTCCATCTCTTCGCTGACTTCAAGATCGTCGCAGCCGATGAATTCGACCTGATGCAAAAACAGGCTCATTTTGCTTTCAAGCTTGTCGCGCAGATCAGTTGGCAAGCGGCGCGTCAAAGGCACGGCTTGGGCCATGATCTCGCGTTGATCTGGCGTCAGCCGCCCGGCCAAAAGCCGCAAACGAGCCTGACGCTTGGACCAAACCAGCGCGCCATATCCGGCAGCGCCACATAAGACAATTAAGATAAGTGCCGTCATCGCCAATCCGCCCAGACGCTACGCGCGCGTTACACCAGCTCTGCAAAGACCTGTTTGAGCGCGCCTTCGAGCTTGTCAAACATCTCGTCCATCTGCGCCTCGGTCATGATGAAGGCCGGACAAAGCACAATCGCTTGGCCCAGAGGGCGGCAGATCAACCCATGATCCGTGCAAGTATTGGCAATGCGCTCTGACACGCTGAGCGATCCGTCAAACGGCGTCTTCGTGTCCTTGTCTTTGACGGCTTCCAGCGCGCCCATGAGCCCTTTGCCGCGCGCCTCACCAATATTGGGGTTCTCCGCCAACCGCGCCATATGCGCCTCAAAATGCGGCGTCAGCGCGCGCACGTTGTCGATCAGACCCTCATTCAAGATCACATCGATTGCTTTGAGCGCCACAGCGCAGCCGACAGGGTGGCCCGAGGCGGTGAAGCCATGCGGAAATTCCTCAATCGCGTCTGAGGCCGCTTGCAAACGGTCGGTCAGGTCAGGGCCCAAGATCACAGCCCCCATCGGGAAATAGCCAGCCGTCAGGTTCTTGGAAGAGATGATCGCGTCAGGCACGAAATCATAGGTCTCGCAGCCCCACACGGCCCCCGTACGCCCAAAGCCGCATATCACCTCATCGGCGATGAGCGGGATGCTATGCGCCTTCAGGACCCTCTCGATCGCTTGGAAATACCCCTCGGGTGGCGGGATAACGCCACCTGCGCCCATAACGGGTTCTGCGACGAAGCCCGCAATCGTGTCAGCGCCCTCGCGTGCGATCATATCTTCCAGCTCCTGCGCCAGACGAGTTGTGAACTGCGCCTCCGTCTCATCCGCGCGGCCTTCACGCCAGAAATGCGGGCAGGTGAGATGTAGGAAGCCGTCAAGCGGCAGGCCGAACACCTCGTTATAGGGCTTGCCCGTCATCGAGGCCGAGACCGCCGTCACCCCATGATAGCCATTCTTGCGCGTGATGATCTTGCGCTTTTGCGGCAGGCCTTCTGATCCGCCCAAAAACCAAAGCATCTTGACCATCGTGTCATTCGCCTCGGAGCCGGAGTTTGTGTAAAACACCTTTCCGCGCGCGTAGGGCGAGACCTCAATCAGTTTCTCGCTCAGCATCACGGTCTGGTCCGACATCCGACCAAAAAACGCGTGATAGCCCGGGAAGCGGTCATATTGCGCTTTCGCGGCCTCACCGAGACCGGGGTGATCAAACCCTGCAACCATGTTCCAAAGGCCGGAATTTGCATCAAGGTAATCGCGCCCATGCACATCGGTGACATACGGCCCATGCCCGTGGGTCAGAACAACGGTGCCGCGCTCGCGGATCGATGGCAGGTCGGTAAAGCCATAAAAAGAATGCGCATCGGCGCGGGCTTCCCAGCTGTTTGGAGTGTCGTCACGCATTGCAATTTCGCCTTAAGGGGTTGTGTTTGCGACACGCTACGCTCAAATCAGATCACTCACAATCGGGATTGAACGCAGATGGTCGACACTCCGGGCAAGATCACTCTCTGGCAGATCGAGATTTTCGTGGCCGCCGCGGAAGAGCCTTCGATCACGGCCGCCGCCGTACGCCTAAGCGCCAGCCCCTCTGCCGTCAGCCAGCAATTGACCAATCTCGAAGCGGCATTAGGCACCAAACTGATGGACCGCTCCGAGCGCCCGATGCCACTGACACAAGCCGGAGAGCTGTTCTTGCGCCGCGCCCAGACCATTTTGCACGAGGCAGCACAAGCGACGTCTGAATTGGCGCTGAAGGATCTATCGGCAAAGATCCGGCTGCGCCTAGGGATGATCGAGGATTTCGACGCCGATGTGACGCCCCGCTTGCTGACCCGTCTGGCAGAGCAATTGCCTAAAGCGCAGTTTGTTTTGCGCAACGGGGCCAGCCACGCTTTGATGGATGTTCTTGAAAGTCGGGGCCTTGATATCGCGGTCGTCGCCGATCCCGGCGATGTTTCACCTGCGTTTGAAGTTCATCCGCTCTTGCGCGATCCGTTTGTCTTGCTCACCCCGCGCCGGATGCTGCGTGAGGGGACGGATGTCATCGATCAGCTGCGCCAAAGCGAGTTGCTGCAATATACGCCACGTCACCTGATGGGACGCCAGATCGCCTCTCATCTGGCGCGCGCCAACATGGTGGCCTCGCAAAGGTTCGAGCTTGATAGCTACCACGCGATCATGGCGATGGTGGCGCGCGGCGAAGGGTGGAGCATTTTGACCCCGCTGGGTGCCATGCGGGCCAAGCGTTTCCTGGACCGCGTCGATATCGCCGCTTTGCCCTTTGCTGCCTTCTCGCGCCAGATATCACTGGTTGCGCGCAGGGGCGCCGTCCAAGACATGCCAGAGCAATTGGCCCGCGAGCTGCGCAGCCTGATCCAGTCCGAGATTGTTGATTTCTGCACCCACCGGATGCCATGGCTGGGCGATCAGATGCGGGTTTTGAGTTAAACGCCTAACCGGTCACGCAACGCATACCATGTCATTGCCAGTGCCAAGAGGGGCGCGCGAAATGCGCCGCCGCCCGGAAAGCGCGGTGTGGGGAGCTTCGCGAAAACGTCCAAATCCGTTGCATCGCCCGCGACTGCTTCGGCCATCAATTTGCCAGTGAGGCCCGCCAAAGCGACCCCGTGGCCCGAGAAACCTGCCGCCGATAAGATACCCGGGGCAGGGCGTGCGATATGAGGCAGGCGCGACATTGTAATCGCGAGTGTTCCGCCCCACGCATAGTCAATCTGAACGCCTTTGAGCTGCGGGAAGACCTCTTCGAGCGGCTTTCGAACGGTGGCTTCAATATCGCGCGGGAAGCGGTAGCCGTAATTCTCGCCGCCGCCAAAGAGCAGACGCCTATCTTCGCTCAGCCGAAAATAGTTCAGCACAAACTTGCTATCGGCGACTGCCACATCGCGCGACAGCACCGTCTCGGCCCGCGCGCCCAAGGGCTCTGTTGCGATGATGAAATTATTGATCGGCATGACCCGCGCCGCGATTTTGCGGTCTAGGCCCGCGCCGTACCCATTGGTCGCGATGATCACATGCGCGGCCTTGATCCGGCCCGTATCCGTTTGCACCAGCGTCGGATTGCCCGGTTTGATCTGATGGGCACGCGTTGTTTCAAATATCCGCACGCCCGCCGCCTTGCAGGCCTTGGCAAGCCCCAGCGCATAGCGCAGCGGATGCAGATGACCTGCGCCATGATCCAAGCTGCCACCTTGATAGGCGGGCGCTTTGACGATCTCAAAAAGTGCCTCTCGCGAGAGGGGTTCGATCGCGTCATAGCCATAGGTTTCAGCCAAATACGCGGCCTCGGCATGAGACGCAGCAACGTCGCGCGCGTGGTAGTCGGCATGGATCACACCCGGTGCCCATCCTGCGTCAGGCGCATGCGTTTCGCAGAGATCGCGGGTCAGTGATTTGGCGGCCTCGGACAGCTCCCACAGTTTAAGCGCATCATCGCGCCCCAGCGCTTTTTCGATCTCTTGCTGGCTTTTGTTAAAGCCCGTTCCCACTTGCCCGCCATTGCGCCCGGAGGCCCCAAAGCCCACGCGTTGCGCGTCGATCAGTACGACATCTAAGCCACCTTGAGCTGCGTGAAGGGCGGCGGAGAGGCCCGTATAGCCGCCGCCGATGATGCAAAGATCGGCAGAGGTTTCACCGCGCAGTGGCGCGAACGGGTCTAGCTCAGGCGTGCTCGCCGCATACCAGCTGGCGGGATAGGTGCCGCGCTGATCGTTGGCGTCCAGCAGGTTCATACGTTCAACAAAAGATGTTCCCGCTCCCACGGAGAGATCACATGCAGGAATTCCTCATGCTCCGCGCGTTTGACGATGCCGTAAACCCGCGCAAAATCAGGGCCCAGCACGTCTTGCATATCTTTCGCATCGTCCAATAGGCCCAGAGCCGTGAAAAGATCATAGGGGATTTCGGCCTCGCCCTCATAAGCATCGCCTTGGAACATCTTCGACGGCTTGATCTGCTGCTTTAGCCCGAGATAGCCGCACGCCAGCGAGCCCGCGATGGCAAGATACGGATTGCAATCCATGCCCGCCAAACGGTTTTCAACGCGACGCGATTTGTAGTCTGATAGCGGAATGCGAATGCCCGTCGTGCGGTTGTCGCGCGCCCATTCCAGATTGATCGGGGCCGCGTGATCTTTGACGTAGCGCCGGTAGCTGTTGACGAAGGGCGCCAGCAGCGACGTGACAGAGGGCAAGTGGGTTTGCAGCCCTGCGATGAAATGCATAAACGCATCCGTCTCGGCGCCGCGCGGGCCGGAGAATATGTTCTCGCCGGTTTTACGATCTACAACCGAGTGATGGATATGCATCGCCGAGCCCGGCTCGCCTTCAATGGGCTTTGCCATGAAAGTCGCAAAACAATCATGACGCAAAGCGGCCTCGCGGATCAGGCGTTTGAAGTAGAACACCTCGTCCGCCAGCTTCAACGCGTCGCCGTGGCGCAGGTTAATCTCTAACTGGCCCGCGCCGCCCTCTTGTGTGATGCCGTCAATCTCGAAGCCTTGGGCCTCGGCGAAATCGTAGATATCGTCAATCACGGGGCCGAACTCATCGACGGCGCTCATTGAATAGGCCTGACGCGCGGCAGCGGGCCTGCCAGAGCGGCCCATCATTGGCTTGATCGCCTCGGACGGATTGATATTGCGCGCGACGAGGTAGAATTCCATCTCAGGCGCGACCACAGGCTCCCAGCCTTCCTTCCGGTACAGCTCGACCACGCGCTTGAGCACATTGCGCGGCGCGAAAGGCACAGGCTCGCCTGATTGCAGGAAGGCGTCATGGATCACTTGCAGCGTCCAATCGCCCGTCCAAGGTGCGACCGTAGCGGTGTCCATATCAGGACGCAGAATCATATCAGGTTCGGTCCAGCCATCATCGCCCGCAGCCTCCCCCCAACCGCCGGTGATGGTTTGAAAGAAGATCGAATTGGGTAGATGAAAATGCGACTGGCGCGCAAATTTCGAGGCAGGCACAGCCTTGCCGCGCGCGATGCCCGACAGGTCCGAGATGATGCATTCCACCTCGTCAAGCTTGTGCCCTGTGAGATAGGTCTGCGCCGCCTCGGGCAGATCAGATATCCAGCCGGTTTGGAGCGTATCAGGCACGGGAGGCCTCATGCGCTTGCAAAAAGAACTGCGAGATTTGCGCGGCCATCAGCGCGTTGCTGTCGCTTGCGTCTGCGTTTTGGGCGGCCTTATCCATCAGATCGTCAGGGTAGTCCGCCGTGCCCCGCCTTAGCGCCACGTAATCCTCGATCAAGGGGCCTTTGAATTCGGGGTGGGCTTGGATCGTCAAAGCGGGTCCGTCATAAAGCAGCGCCGCATTTTCGCAAAACGCGTTGGACGCGATGGGTTTCGCCCCTTTGGGCCGCTCGATCACCTGATCTTGATGCCATGCGTTCAGCTTCACCGAGCCATGCCCTTCAAACGCATATTCGTTGAGCCCCAAAGCCCAGCCATCTTTGAATTTCTCGACCTTTCCGCCTAAAGCCTGCGCGATGATCTGATGGCCGAAACAGATGCCGACCATCGGGACTTTCGCGCTATAGGCGGTGCGGATGAATTCTTCGAGCGGCGGGATGAAATCATGGGCCTCGTAAGCGCCATGTTTGGAGCCGGTTAGAAGCCAGCCGTCGCATTCGGCCACATCCTTCGGAAAGACCATATTTTCAACGTCATAAGTGGCGTAGCTAAAGTTCTGACCCTTCAGCAAGTCTTGAAACATCGCGGGAAATCCGCCGTGTTTGATTTCCACTTCCGGCATCGTGTGGCCGCATTCGAGTATGCCAATTTTCATTCGGGTCTCCACAAAACCTATCGCACTGAACCTAAATCAGCTTTTTGCGTCTTGGAAGCGCTCAAACCGTGTCGAGATAAAGGTCGATGCGCTCGTCGGGTGTCATCTCGTTGAAGATTTGCAGTTCCTGACGCTTGGTCAGTTCGAAATTCCGTTTCAACCCGCGTGGCAGGATCCGGTCTATCAGATCGCTCTGCGCGAAGGTATCGATCGCGTCGTGCCATTGCGTTGGCAATTGCGGCAAGTCTAGACGACCTGCATTGCCTTTGACCGGATCGGGCGGGGTTAGCTTGTCTTCAATGCCAAGAATGGCCGCGCCCAAAACGACGGCGAGCATCAAGTAAGGATTGATATCGCCGCCTGCGACACGATGCTCGATCCGGCGCGCTTTATGCGATCCGGCCGGAACACGTATCGCGGTTGTGCGGTTCTCGAAGCCCCATGAAATACATGTGGGCGCATGGGCGTCAGGCACCAACCGCTCATAGCTGTTGCCATGGGGTGCAAAGACCAGCATCGATGCGGGCATTGCCTCGATACAACCCGCTATGGCGTGGCGCAAAAGATCAGTGCCAGCGGGGCCGCCATCATCGAAGATATTGTCGCCGTTTTGGTCAATCACCGAGAAATGCGTGTGCAGTCCATTGCCGGAATGCTGGGCATAGGGTTTGGCCATGAAACTGGCCGCAAAGCCATGTTTGCGCGCAAGCCCGCGGATCAGGATTTTGAATAGCCATGCGTCATCAGCCGCTTTCAAACCGTCATCGGTATGGACAAGGTTGATCTCGTATTGGCCCATGCCCGCCTCTGAGATCGCTGTCTCGGCGGGGATGCCCATGGCCTCGCACGCCTCGTAAAGTTCGGTGAAAAATTCATCAAACGCATCAAGCGAACGCAGGCTCAGTACCTCACCGCCAAGCCGGCGCTTGCCAGAGCGAGGCGAGGGCGGGGGGCGCAACGTGTCACCACTGTCGTCGATCAGGTAGAATTCGAGCTCTGTTGCCACGACCGGGCGCCATCCATGCGCCGTATACCGATCCAGCACGGCCTTGAGAGCATGGCGTGGATCGCCGTCAAAGGGCGCGCCATCGTCGGTGAACATCCACATTGGCAACAGCGCAGAGGCAGAGTTGAGCCAAGGCATCGGCACGTAACCACGCTCGGTTGGTCTTAAGACACCGTCCGCGTCACCCGTTTCAAACACGAGCGGGCTGTCATCGATGTCTTCGCCCAACATATCAACATTGAGAACGGATAATGGCATGCGGGAGCCATCCTCATAAAGCTTGTCCGCAAAGCGCACAGGCACACGTTTGCCGCGCGCTTGGCCGTTCAAATCGGAAACCGCGCAGCGGATTGATTTGATCTCGGGGTTTTCATCGAGCCATTTTTTCATCGGATCAACTGCGGTCTGTAGGTCAACTTGCGAGCTTTGTCTTGCGGCAGATGACGATTGAGGTAGGCGTTCACCCGTCCAAATATCCAGATGACGATCAGCGTCAGCAAGATGAAATAAAGCGCCAAGATCGGGTAGGGGATGAACGGATTGAAGGTCTTGTCGGCAAAGTAGCTGGCATAATAAAGCGCGTCGCCGCGTTGCTGCCATGCCGGGAAGCCTGCAAAGAACACCAGCGTTGTGGCGTGAAACAAGAAGATCGCCTCATTGGTGTAGGCAGGCCATGCAAGGCGCATCGTCGTGGGCCAGATCACGCGGCGGAACTTGGTCCAGCCGGTCATGCCATAGGCGTCTGCGGCCTCGACCTCTCCGCGCGGAACCGATCTGAGCGCGCCGTAGAATATCTCGGCTGAATAAGCAGCTGTGTTGAGAAACAAGACGACCAAGGCGCCTGCCCAAGCCGCCGTCATCCACGAGAAACCGCCAGTGGCTTGCTTGAGGTTCACGAAAAGGAAATAGGCGAGGAAGAACTGGATAAAAAGTGGCGAGCCGCGAAAGACCAAGATGAACCATTCCGCAGGCTTTCTGATCCAAGGCGAGCGCGCGGATTTCGCGACGGCAATTGCATTGGCCAGAAAGAAGCCCGCAGCCAAGGCAAGCACGCCGAAATAGATGTTCCAGATCATGCCCGACCCGATCAACGTGAATTGCTGGCAAAGCGTGAAGTCTTCGCGCGGCAAGAGCCTTTCGCCAATACCGATGGACCTAAGGCCGTAATCTTGAATGGTCTGCCAACAGCTCATGACGTGCCGCCCAATGTCGCTTGCCCGTGGGTGAGGCGCTTCATCAATCGCTCCAACACGACTTCGGAGAATTTGGTAAAGCACAAATAGAACACCAAAAGCGCCAGGAAGTAGTAGAGCCGCCAATCACCATGCGGGTAGGCCGTGAAGCGCGGCGTTTTTGAGCCTCCAAGCTCGCGCGCCCAATAGACGATATCCTCAACACCGAGCAGGAATAGAAGCGGCGTGGCTTTGATCAGCACCATCCACAAATTGCTTAAACCCGGCAACGCATAGACCCACATCTGAGGCACCAAGACGCGCCAGAAGGTCTGCCTGTTGGTCATGCCATAGGCTTGTGCTGTCTCTATCTGGCCTTTGGGCACCGCGCGCATCGCACCAAACAGCACATTGGCCGCAAATGCCCCAAAGACGATAGCAAAGGTCAGGATCGCCACGCCAAACCCGTAGAGATCATGGACGCGTTGCGGCGCATCCGTCAAAGGCAGCTTGGCCGCCTGACAGACGACGAAATCATTGCCTTGCCGGATCGGTTGGTCCCAATCAGGGCAATAAATCTGATGCCGGATCCACTCAAAACCTTGATCCAGCGCGATCACAAAGAACAAGAAAAACGCGATGTCAGGCACACCGCGTACAATCGAGATATAGCCTTTGCCAAACCAGCGCAGCGGCGCCACGTTCGAGCGCGCAGCAACCGCGCCGCCAAAGCCAAAGGCCAGCGCTGTGGGCGCAGTGATCGCCAAAAGTGTGAGCACCGTCACAAAGGACCAGTAGAACCCCATATGCTTCGCGGTCGTCAGATAGCATGACAACCAAGCCAAGCCGGACAAGGCGTCCGGGTCTGTGCAGTAGCTAAACATGGTCTCGCGGTCTCTCCCCTGTAAACAGTCCTCTCGCATGGGGCGCGCTTAGTCAACGGGGGGCAAGCGCGATAAATCAAGTGGGGGTTGCAGGCGGCGGTCATGGCCTCGACAGTAGGGGCTGACGCAAGCCGCGATCGGAGCAGAGCAGATGGCACGCAAAACCTTGATCATTGGTGCCGGGATCATCGGCGCGGCATCGGCGTACTCTCTGCAAAAGGCGGGCGCTGACGTGACCGTTCTGGACGCCGGAGGCGCGAACGCCACGACTGCCTCTTTCGGCTGGATCAATGCCAGCTTCTATCTCGACCGCGATCATTTCAACCTGAGATCAGACAGCATCGAGGCTTACCAAGATTTGGCGTCAGAGCTGTCTTTGCCGCTCGATTGGTGCGGCTGTCTGTGTTGGGAGGAGACAGGCGCAGCCTTTGACGCGCAGCGCGATGAGCTGATTGATCTGGGCTATGAGGTCGAGGTCATCGAGCGTGCCGAGTTCACAGCACTTGAGCCCCATATCGCGCATCCGCCCGAGCGGTGTTTGATGTTTCGCCGAGAAGCCGCCGTCGATGCGGGCGCATTGGCCGAAAAGCTCCTTCAAGCGGCATGTGATCTTGGCGCGCGCGTAATTTCTGGCGTTCGGGTCGAAGCCATCCTCCAGACCTCGGGCCGCGTCACAGGGGTACGCACCAGCGCGGGCGACATGGAGGCCGATCAAGTACTGGTTGCGGCGGGGACCGCCACGCAGGACCTTATGGCGACGGTGGGAATAGATGTGCCAATGCTGACGCGGCCTGCCTTGATGCTGCGCACGAAGCCGGTTGAAAAGATCCTGTCCCACGTGCTGGTCTCGCAACTGGGCGAGCTGCGCCAGCTGAATGACGGCTCGCTCTTGATGCCCGCCGCGATTGCGCATCAACGCGATGATGCGGAGACGCTTTCAGACACGCCAGAGGCTATCGCAGATGACGCGCTAAGACGGCTGCAAGATGCTATCCCGAGCATTGCATTAAGCTGGAGCCATGCAGGCCTCGCCTACCGCCCCGTGCCGCAAGACAATCTGCCCGTCGCGGGGTTTGCGGCAGAAGGGCTCTATGTGGCGGTGATGCATTCTGGCATTACGCTGGGTGCGCTGATGGGACAACTGATTGCGGCCGAGATGACGGGCGGGCCGACGAATGAGACCGCTCAAAGACTGGCCCCTTACCGCCCGGATCGGTTCGCGGGTCACTAAAAAAGGGGCCACGCAAGTCGCGCAGCCCCTTGATCTTTGGAGTTAGTGAAACGGAGCCCTAGAACTCCGCGCCGACTTCCCATTTTGCGATCAAAGCGTTCAATGTGCCGTCAGCTTTCATCGAGGTGATCGCCGCGTCGAACTTGGCTTTCAACTCGCCATCGCTTTCACGGATGCCCATGCCGACACCGCCGCCGATCAGCTCTTGCTGGCTGAGCATGATCAAATCGCCATCGGCTTCTGCGATTGGCTCAAGGAAGGATTTATCGGCCAAAACCGCGTCCGCTTCGCCGTTTTTGACGGCTTGCACAGTTTCCTCAGGCGTTGCGAATTCGACAAGTGTCGCGCCGGAATTGGCAATGAAAGACGCTTGGATCGTGTTGGTCTGCGCCGCAATCACACCGCCTTTGATATCTGCGCTGGCGGACAGTGCCAGATAAGAGGACGGGTCAGGCTGCGTATAGTTCTGGGTGAAATCAATAACCTCGTCACGCTCCGCCGTGATCGACATGCCGGCAATGATCGTGTCGTAGTTGCCGGAGACGAGGTTCGGAATGATGCTGTCCCATTCATTGGTGACCCATTCGCAAGTCAGCTCGGCGCGTTTGCACAGCTCGTCGCCCAATTCACGCTCGAACCCGTCAACTTCGCCTGCATCATTGATGAAGTTATATGGAGGGTAGGCGCCTTCTGTGCCCATGCGAATTGTTGCATGGCCATCGGCCAGTGCGAGGCCCGCCGAAAAGGCCAGTGCTGTGGTTGCTAAGATAAGTTTTTTCATAGTGTCTCTCCTGGTTGAGCTTAAGTTTGGTCCTCGATTGGAAACCATTTATCGAGCAGCCGGTTCAGGCTGCCATCGTTGATCATCGATCGCATCGCATCATCAAATTTGAAACGCAATGAATCATTTCCCTTGGCGAACGCCATTGCGCTGTCACCGCCCTTCACACTGTCGCCGCCCATAACTTGTAAGTCACGATGGGTCGTGATCAGGGCTTGTTCGACATAGAGCTCGGCACCAAAGACCAGATCGGCGGTGCCTTTGCGTACCGCCTCGAATGCGGCCTCATTGGTTGCGAAGGCTTTAACATCGCGCTCCGTCTCGATCAGGCGCTGGTGGTGAATTGTGCCCGATTGTACGGCAATCTTGGCCAAGTTCAAATCGGTCTCGGCGCCGGGCAGTCCCGCAAACATCCCGCGGTTTATCGAATCCGTTGTATAAGGAATGCCAAATTCGACGATCTCTGCCCTAGCCGCAGTGGCCGCGATCCCGCCAATGGCTGTTTCGATCTTGCCCGAGGCGACGGCGCCGATCAGCTTGTCAAACTCCATCTCAATCCATTCGCAACTTAGCTTGGCGCGTCTGCACAATGTATCGGCCAATTCCCGGTCCAATCCGTCGATCTCGCCTTGATCATTGCGAAAAACGTAGGGCGCAAAGCTGGTCTCGGTCCCAATGCGGACCGTCTCTGCCTGCGCGGCTGCACTCACAAACAGCGATATAAGCACCGCGCGGATCATGCAGAGACCGTCGCCGAGAGAAATCCGCGAAGGCGCTCGGAACTCGGCGCGCCAAACACCGCCTCTGGCGGGCCTTCTTCTTCGATCTTGCCTTCATGCAAGAAGACGACGTGGTCACTGACATCCGCAGCCAGTCGCATATCATGGGTCACAATGATCATTGTGCGCCCCTCTCGGGCCAGATCCTTGATCACTTTGACGACCTCTTGCTCAAGCTCTGGATCAAGCGCCGATGTCGGCTCGTCAAAAAGCAACGCTTTGGGCTGCATCGCCAAAGCGCGCGCAATCGCCGCGCGCTGTTGCTGCCCGCCAGAAAGCTGGGAGGGGTAGGCGTCGCATTTATCGCCAATGCCAACCTTTGCCAGCAACCCGCGCGCGCGGTCTTCAACCTGTGCGGGATCTTCGCCCAGCACTGTCACCGGCGCCTCCGAGACGTTTTGCAGGATCGTCATATGCGACCAAAGGTTGAACTGCTGAAATACCATCGACAGGTTGGTGCGGATGCGGGTCACCTGACTGGCATCCGCAGGCTTGCGCGCGTCGCCTTGGCCTTTCCAAGCGATCTTCTCGCCACAAAACGCAATGTCGCCCTGCTGGCTATCCTCAAGCAGATTAGCGCATCTGAGCAATGTTGATTTGCCGGAGCCCGAGGATCCGATCAACGAGACCACATGACCGGCGGGGGCGGTAATATCGACGCCTTTGAGAACCTTCAGAGACCCAAACGCCTTGTGAAGATTTCGAATTTCCAGAACTGGCTGCTCACTCGTCGTCACTGCGCATCGCTTAGATTTCCCCCCGAGACGTCTCATAATTCGGAAAATCAGAGGATTTGCAATGGCCTATCAGCTTGGCGCGCGGTGAAATAGGCCTGCTCAAGCGCCGGATTGCTGCATCAGCCGCTTTTCAGCCCGTTGACGCGCCAATGCGCTGTCGCGATCATTGATGCCCAGCAAAGGCGCGACCAGACGCAGGACCGAGTCCTCACGGTCATCGCGTACCCCGTCCGACAGAACCAGTTCCCACAAAATCTCGATGATCATATCGCGGTCTTCCAAATCGACGGCCTGTTTGATCTCGCGGGTGAAGCGCACGGTATCTGTGGCTTCCGCCTCTATCACTTCGGCCTCAAGGCGCAATTCTTCGGACTGAAGCGCCGTAAGGCCATATCTTGCGCCCAGAATTGCATCGATCCGCCGCGCTTCGTCATCTGTGTAGGTCCAGTCAGAATGGGCCACGCGTACCATCAACACAGCTACCGCGAGCCGCGCGTCTCCGGCCTCATCCGTGCCGTCGCTTGATTCTCGTCCAAACAGTTTTCCGAGCATGGCCCTAAGATAGAATAGCGTGCAAAAAAGAAAAGCCTGTCAGGCGTCATATCCTTCAACGATCATCATATCACCATCGGAGGCATCATCGCGTATGGCCTTCGCGGCCTGATATTCAGGGCTTTCATAGCAAGCAACGGCTGTCTCTAAGTCCTTGAATTCCAGCACAACACTGCGCGATTTGGCCGACCCTTCGCGGACCTGTTGCTGGCCGCCACGCACAATGAACCTCGCGCCGTATTTTTCGAAGGCTGCGGCATTGGCCGCGCGGTAGGTCTCGTAGGTCTCGGGGTCCGAGACATCGACATGGGCGATCCAATAGGCTTTGGGCATGTTTACCTCTGGTGTGAGCAGGTGGCCCTAGACCAGCCGCGAATTTTCCTTCGCCGCGCGCACGAAATCTTTAAACAGCGGATGTGGCGCGAAAGGTTTGGACTTCAGTTCTGGGTGGAATTGAACACCGATAAACCACGGGTGATCTTTGACCTCAACGATCTCTGGCAGGCTTCCATCAGGTGACATGCCCGAGAAGATCAGGCCCTGCTTTTCGAGCTTGTCGCGATACTTGATATCGACCTCGTAGCGGTGGCGGTGACGCTCCTCGATGGCCAAATTGCCATAAACTTCAGCCACTTTTGAGCCTTCCTTCAACGTCGCGTCATAGGCGCCCAGACGCATCGTGCCGCCTTTATCATCGCTTTCGCGCCGCTTGACCTTGTGATTGCCCTGCACCCATTCCTTGAGGTGATAGACCACGGGCGTAAAGCGCTTCTTGCCGGCCTCGTGGTCAAACTCTTCTGAGCCCGCATCTTTAAGGCCAGCCAGATTGCGCGCAGCCTCAATCACAGCCATCTGCATGCCAAGGCAAATGCCAAGATAGGGAATGTTCTTCTCGCGCGCGAATTGTGCGGCTTTGATCTTGCCTTCGGTGCCGCGCTCGCCAAATCCGCCGGGCACCAAGATCGCGTGATATCCTTCCAGATGCGGCGCTGCGTCTTCGCGGTCAAACACCTCCGCATCAACCCATTCGACGCGCACTTTCACGCGGTTGGCCATCCCGCCATGGGTCAGTGCCTCTGCGATGGACTTATAAGCGTCTTCAAGCTGCGTATACTTGCCCACAATCGCCACGCGCACTTCACCCTCGGGATTATGAACGCGGTCCGAGACATCCTCCCAAACCGACAGGTTCGGCTTCGGCGCAGGTTTGATATCGAACGCATCCAGCACTGCCTGATCGAGCCCTTCTTTGTGATAGGCCAAAGGTGCGTCATAGATCGTGGCCAAATCATAGGCCGCGATAACCGCCTCGGGGCGCACGTTACAAAACAGCGCCAGCTTATCGCGCTCTTTCTCGGGGATGGTATGCTCCGACCGGCAAACCAGAATATCGGGCGCTATGCCGATCGATTGCAGTTCTTTGACGGAGTGCTGCGTAGGCTTCGTCTTCAACTCGCCCGAGGCCGCCAGATAGGGCAGGAGCGTCAGATGCATGAACAGGCATTCATCGCGCCGCTCATGGCCAAATTGCCGGATCGCCTCAAAGAAAGGCAGGCCTTCAATATCGCCGACCGTGCCGCCAATCTCGCAGAGCATGAAATCGACCTCATCCTCGCCAATTGCGATGAAATCTTTGATCTCGTTGGTGACATGCGGGATCACTTGGATTGTCTTGCCAAGATAGTCGCCGCGCCGCTCTTTCTCGAGGACGGTCGAGTAGATCCGACCAGAGGACACAGAATCCGTGCCGCGTGCATGCACGCCCGTGAACCGCTCGTAATGTCCCAAATCCAAATCGGTCTCGGCACCGTCATCGGTGACAAAAACCTCGCCATGCTCAAACGGGCTCATCGTGCCGGGATCGACGTTGAGGTAAGGGTCGAGCTTGCGCAACCGCACCGAGTATCCGCGCGCCTGCAACAACGCGCCCAATGCTGCCGAGGCCAGCCCCTTGCCAAGCGAAGACACCACGCCGCCGGTGATAAATACGAACTTTGCCATGTGTTTGATGCGTCCCGTGCAGCTAAATCTTCGAGCAATTCAGGGCGCTAAGATGCCCTTACTCACGGGATTTAAGACATAGAGGATTCGGGGCCGCGCCGCAACCGCTTGGCGCAAGATAAAGGGGGCCAAAGATCAATTCGGCCCAGACCTTGTGGTAAAAGCGAAGTGTCTATTCGGTCGGGGGCGTCAAAGGCGCGTCGCCCGTTGGCGGCAAAAGCCCTTCGCCTGCAGGCGGGACCAATGGCGCTGTTTGCGGCGCCAGCTCGATGTCGCCATCCAAAACAGACCCGCCATTATTCTGCGCAGCCAGCACGGTCAGCGTGATCGACGTAATGACAAATGCCACACCAAAGAGCCAAGTCAGCTTGCCCAAAGCGGAAATCCCCGGACGGCCCGACATAGCGCCTCCGCCACCACCACCGCCAATGCCCAAACCACCGCCCTCGGAGCGTTGGACCAGCACGACACCGATCAGGCACAAAGCAATGATCAGATGAACGGTGAGAACGATATTTTCCATAAGTGGTGCCAGACCTGAATTTGACGTTGGATGGTATGTAGTCGCGCGCGGCCCCTCGTGCAACCCGCCAATTGAGGCTTTCCCCCACCTCGCGGCGCGTCTATAGAACCCGCGGTTATCTTGCATAAGAAGGGGCGATGTCATGGCCAATGTCGTGGTGGTAGGCGCACAATGGGGCGACGAGGGCAAAGGCAAGCTTGTCGATTGGCTGTCGGAACGCGCCGACACAATCGTGCGCTTCCAAGGGGGCCACAACGCAGGCCACACGCTGGTGATTGATGGCGAGGTGTTCAAGCTCTCGCTTCTGCCCTCTGGCATCGTGCGCGGCGGCAAGTTGAGCGTGATTGGCAACGGCGTCGTGCTCGACCCGTGGCATCTGAAAGAAGAGATCGCAAAGCTGCGCGGCCAAGGCGTTGAGATCAACAAAGACAATCTGATGATTGCCGAGAACACGCCGCTGATCTTGCCTGTGCATGGCGAGCTTGACCGCGCGCGCGAGGGTGCATCGTCAAACAAAGTGGCCAAGATCGGCACAACCGGGCGCGGCATCGGACCCGCCTACGAAGATAAGGTCGGCCGTCGCGCCATTCGCGTGGCTGATCTGGCGGATCGCGAAACGCTTGAGACGCGGGTGGATCGCTTATTGCAACATCACGACACTCTGCGCCGTGGCATGGGGCTTGAGGAAGTCGACCGCGCCGCGCTGATCGATGCGCTGATGGAAATCGCGCCGACTGTGCTGCAATTCGCCGCCCCCGTTTGGAAGGTGCTGGCCGAGAAGCGCCGAGCTGGCAAACGTATCTTGTTTGAAGGTGCACAAGGCGCGCTTTTGGATGTGGATTTCGGAACCTACCCGTTTGTAACCTCGTCCAATGTGATCGCAGGGCAGGCGGCCACAGGTTCTGGCCTTGGGCCGGGTGCTATCGACTTCGTTCTTGGCATCGTCAAAGCCTACACGACCCGCGTGGGCGAGGGGCCGTTTGCGTGCGAATTGCACGACGAGAACGGTCAACGTCTGGGCGAGCGCGGCCATGAGTTCGGCACCGTCACTGGCCGTCAGCGTCGCTGCGGCTGGTTTGATGCTGTGTTGGTGCGCCAAACCTGCGCGACCTCGGGCGTCAACGGCATTGCGTTCACCAAGCTTGATGTGTTGGACGGGTTTGAGGAGCTCAAAATCTGTGTGGCCTACGAGCTGGACGGCGAACGCATCGACCATCTGCCCACAGCCGCCGATCACCAAGCGCGCTGCAAACCGATCTACGAGACCATGCCCGGCTGGTCGCAATCCACTGAGGGCGCGCGCTCTTGGGCCGAGCTGCCCGCCGAGGCGATCAAATACGTGCGCCGCGTCGAAGAGTTGATCGATTGCCCCGTCGCCCTACTTTCCACCTCACCCGAGCGCGAGGACACGATCCTCGTGACAGACCCGTTCGCTGATTGAGGAGGCAGATTTGGCCCTAAGCTACAAAGCCCGCCGCCGCTGGTCGCTGGTGATCTTGCTGGTAGCCTTGCCGCTTTACATCGGCGTCGCCATCAACCTCATCGCATGGCTCTACCCCGACCCGCTAGCACGCCCCCCTGTGCTGGTCGAAATAGCGATCTATGTGGGATTGGGCATCGTCTGGGCGCTGCCGTTCAA
>CAZCEW010000020.1:31423-34030 GCA_964497775.1 uncultured Rhodobacterales bacterium | reverse complement strand
TCCATCGCAAATTCCATCGGCAGAGCTTGCAGCACTTCTTTACAGAACCCGTTGACGACCAATGCCACGGCTTCCTCTTCATCCATGCCGCGCTGGCGGCAATAGAACAGCTGCTCGTCATCGACTTTCGAAGTCGTGGCCTCATGCTCCACACGGCTCGAATTGTTCTTCACTTCTATATAAGGCACCGTGTGGGCTCCGCATTTATCGCCGATCAGCAAGCTGTCGCATTGCGTGTAATTGCGACTGTCACGCGCTTTAGGATGCATCGAGACCAGCCCGCGATAAGTGTTCTGAGCCTTCCCCGCCGAGATGCCCTTAGAGACGATCCGCGACTTGGTGTTGCGACCCAGATGCACCATTTTCGTGCCAGTATCGGCCTGCTGCATATTGTTGGCAATCGCGATGGAGTAGAACTCGCCTTGACTGTCATTGCCGCGCAAGATGCAAGACGGGTATTTCCATGTCACAGCTGATCCGGTCTCCACTTGCGTCCACATCACTTTCGAGCGGTCCCCACGGCAATCGGCGCGTTTGGTCACAAAGTTATAGATGCCTCCCACGCCATCTTCATCGCCCGGATACCAGTTTTGCACGGTGGAGTATTTGATCTCCGCATCCTCAAGTGCGACCAACTCCACCACCGCGGCGTGCAGTTGATTGGTGTCACGCATCGGCGCAGTGCACCCTTCTAGATAGCTGACATAGGAGCCCTTATCGGCAATAATCAAAGTGCGCTCAAACTGACCTGTGTTTTCGGCATTGATCCGGAAATATGTAGAAAGCTCCATCGGGCAACGCACACCGGGCGGCACGTAGACAAAGGAGCCGTCGGAGAACACAGCCGAATTGAGCGTCGCATAGTAATTATCCGATTGCGGCACGACCGAGCCCAGATACTTCTTGACCAGTTCCGGATGCTCGCGAATAGCCTCCGAGATCGAACAGAAAATCACGCCCGCTTTGGCCAGTTCCGCCTGAAAGGTTGTCCCGACCGAGACGCTGTCAAACACTGCATCTACAGCCACTTTGCGGCCCTCGGCAGGAATGTCTTCCGCACCTTCGACACCGGCCAGGATCATCTGTTCTTTCAACGGGATACCCAGCTTCTTGTAAGTCTCAAGCAGTTTTGGGTCGACCTCGTCCAAAGATTTCGGCTTCTCTGCCATCGATTTCGGAGAGGCGTAGTAATAGATGTCCTGAAAGTCGATCTTCGGGTAATCGACCATCGCCCATTCCGGCTCTTCCATCTGCTGCCAACGCGCAAAGGCTTGCAAGCGCCACTCGGTCATCCATTCAGGCTCGTCATTTTTTGACGAGATCAGGCGGACGATATCCTCATTCACGCCTTTGGGCGCGTAGTCCATCTCGATCTCGGTTTCCCAGCCGTATTTATACTTGCCGCCAACTTCGCGCACAGCGTCGACCGTTTCCTGATCGACGCCTTCTTTCACCACATCGGGCGTGTCTAAAGCTGACATATGTCTCTCCTATTGCTCAGGCGACTTTCGCCTGAAATTTTTCTTCTGCCGCGCACCACGCATCTGCGAAACGCGTAATATCTTGCTCCGTCGTCTCAGGCCCCAACGAGACCCGAACAGCGCTTGAGGCCTCCAGCTCCGAGAACCCCATCGCCCTCAAAACCCGGCTCGCACGCACCTTCCCGCTAGAGCATGCGGACCCGGCCGATATGGCAAACCCCGCGAGGTCCATCGCCATCACTTGCGTCTCACCTTTCCACCCCGGCGTGATGAAACACGACGTGTTGGGAAGTCGCTCAGCATCATGTCCTACAAAAATAGTCTGACTTACGCGCTTCTCAATGGTCTTTTCTAGAATATTTCTAAGTTCCGCAACCCGATCCCAGGCTCCAGCCGCCAAATCGCGTGTTGCCGCCTCACAAGCGGCGCCAAATCCTGCGATGCCGATGACGTTCTCAGTGCCAGAGCGTCGCCCCATTTCTTGCCCACCGCCGCGAATTGCAGGCGTCACATCCAAGCCCTGGCGCAAAACCAATGCGCCCACACCTTTCGGCCCGCCCAACTTATGAGCCGAGATCAACGCCATCTGTGCGCCAGACCACGCAAACCCAACGGGCAGCTTTCCAAAGCCTTGCGTCATATCGCTGACCGCCAATCCTTCGGGCAGGTCTTGCACGATGCCGGTCTCGCTATTGGCCAATTGCAAAACGCTTCGCGACGGGTCCGCAACTGCAACCGCGCCTGAGCGCTCAACTGCCAAACAGGGATCGATCCAAGCGCAAACAGCCTCATGCTCAATCTCCGAGCCCAAAAGATCCCGCCCCGCACAGGCCAAAGCCGCAGCTTCCGTGGCCGACGAGGTAAACACAATATCTGCCCCCGAGGCCCCAAAAGCTTCCGCCACCTGAGCCCGCGCGCGTTCGATGATCGCTTTCGCCGCCCGACCCTCAGCATGCACAGAGGACGGATTGCCCAAAACATCCATCGCCGCACTCATCGCCGCACGCGCCTCAGCGCGCAGAGGCATAGTCGCATTATGATCCAGATAGATCCGCGTCACGTTCCTATATGCCTCTTCTCATTGACCCAGAAATATCCCGGGGAGCGCGAGGGGCTGGCCCCTCGT
>CAZCEW010000020.1:0-31323 GCA_964497775.1 uncultured Rhodobacterales bacterium | reverse complement strand
CCACCTCATGTCTCATCCACAACAGTAAATAATGTCGGCACGGCCGGGCATGGCGTCAGCTCATTGTCGATCACATCAGACAGCCTTGTTTGATGCAAATAGACATAAACATGCGCGCTCAAGCTTTCCCACAATCTGTTTGTCATGCTTTGCGCTTTCGATCCCGACAAGGCCCCCGATGCGCCTGCACCTGTGTGCAGCGCGTTGACCGTCTCATCGACGGCCTCCAAAATCTCCGACACTCGAATGGCATTGGGGGATTTGGCCAGCTTATAGCCGCCGCCCGGACCACGCACAGAAGTCACAATGCCCGCGCGGCGCAACTTGACGAACAGCTGCTCAAGATAAGGCAGTGACACATCCTGGCGTTTCGAGATTTCACCCAGCGAGATCAAATCGTCCTCGCCCGCCAAAGCAAGATCGGCAAGTGCGACCATCGCGTAGCGTCCCTTTGTGCTGAGTTTCACCAGCAAATCCCCCGAAATTCATTGACGACACCGCACGCAAACCTTAACTCATGCGGACCGTATCGGCAGGCTCCTGCCAGATTAGAATTATTCTAGGTCGCTCAAGAGACGTCGTCAACAAAGATGGCGCGCGACCGATGCAAGGACATGAGCTCGAATGCCTGAAGTCATTTTTCCCGGACCCGAGGGCCGTCTGGAAGGTCGCTACCACCCCCATAAGGGCAAGCGCGACGCCCCCATCGCAATCATCTTGCACCCGCATCCGCAATTTGGCGGCACGATGAACAATCGCGTGGTCTATAACCTGCACTATACGTTCCACAATATGGGCTTCAACGTCTTGCGGTTTAACTTCCGCGGCGTAGGCCGCAGCCAGGGCGAATATGATCAAGGCATTGGCGAGCTGTCTGATGCGGCCTCCGCGCTCGACTATCTACAATCGCTCAACCAGAACACCAAACATTGCTGGGTTGCAGGGTTCAGCTTTGGCGCTTGGATCGGCATGCAGCTTTTGATGCGCCGCCCCGAGATCACCGGATTTATCTCCGTCTCGCCGCCTGCGAATATGTATGACTTCTCCTTCCTCGCTCCCTGCCCGGCCTCGGGTCTGGTGATCAACGGCTTGGGCGACCGCGTCGCGCCGCCCTCCGATACCGTCAGCCTCGTCAATAAATTGCATGAGCAAAAGGGCATCACGATCACCCATCAAGAGGTCGAAGGCGCAGGTCATTTCTTTGAGAATGATCACATGGACACGTTGACCGGATCGGTTGAGGACTATGTCCAGCGCCGCCTGACCGAGAATACACGTTAGCATGGGTGTCACAGAAGATATCGCCGATGAGCTTGCCAAACAGGCCATCGATCTGGAGAAACGTCTGGGCGACGAGACCATTGTCGACAAGACATCCGAGATTTTGGGCGCGACATCCACCACCACGCAAGAGGCCTATCTGACCTCTATTCGCGTGCGCCGCGCCGAGGCGCGCGCGCGAGACTATCTCGACAAGCTCGAGAAATCCGCCAGCAGCTAGCACGGCCTCTGATTTGCGCGACTCAGCCCGGCCGCCTCATCAGAGCTTCTCAACAGTTCGCGCTAACATCGAAAACTGTTGCCAAAACACGCTTCTGTTATCGCTAACACCTTGTCAAATAGTGAATATTTTCCTTCTCGTATGCCCCCCGCCTCGTTATACAACGCGCAAGCGGGGCGTGTAGGAGATCGAGTAAATGACAACGACTGTCGCAATTAATGGTTTTGGCCGCATTGGCCGCTGCACTTTGGCCCATATCGCGGAAAGCGGACGCAATGACGTACAAGTCGTCGCGATCAACGCAACCGGCCCAATTGAAACAAACGCACATCTGCTGAAATATGACAGCGTCCATGGCCGCTTCGCAGGCGAGGTCAAAGTCGCAGGCGACACGATGGATCTGGGCCGCGGCCCGATGAAAGTCTTCTCGACCTATGAGCCCAAAGAATTGGACTGGACCGGTGTTGATGTCGTGCTGGAATGTACCGGTAAGTTTAACTCGAAAGAGCAAAGCCAAGTTCACCTAGAGCAAGGCGCGCGCCGGGTTCTGATCTCGGCCCCTGCCAAAGGTGTCGACAAGACCATCGTTTACGGCGTGAACCACAATGATCTTGAGGCCGCCAATACGGTTGTGTCGAACGGATCATGCACCACCAATTGCCTCGCACCGTTGGCGAAAGTTCTCCATGAAGCCATCGGCATCGAGCGCGGTATCATGACGACGATCCACAGCTACACGGGCGACCAGCCAACACTGGACCGTCGCCACAAAGATCTCTACCGCGCGCGCGCTGCCGCAATGGCTATGATCCCGACATCCACCGGTGCGGCTTCCGCCTTGGGCGAAGTTCTGCCCGAGCTGGCAGGCAAGCTTGATGGCACATCCATGCGCGTGCCGACACCAAACGTGTCTGCCGTTGATCTGACCTTTGAAGCCAAAAAGGGCGTCACGGTTGAAAACGTCAACGACATTATCCGTGAAGCCTCCGAAGGTCACATGGGCAAAGTGCTCGCCTATGATCCAGAGCCGAAAGTCTCCATCGACTTCAATCACACAACCCATTCCTCAATCTTCGCGCCTGACCAGACAAAGGTTGTCGGCGGTCGCACCGTTCGGGTATTGGCGTGGTATGACAATGAATGGGGTTTCTCCTGCCGCATGGCAGATGTCGCCGCAGCGATGGGTCGCCTTTCTTAATAGATTGGCGCCAGCCGCGAGGCTGTCATGACCAACCGGCTTGCCGTCATCCTCGGGCTTATTTTGCTTGTGATTGTCATCGCAAACGCAGTCTTCGGCTGGCAGCTTCATATCGCTCTGGGCCGTCGCGGCGCACAGTTGATCGAATATATGGCATTCTGGCGCTAGAGCCTCTTTTGAAAAGCCCCTTGCTTGACCTCCACCCCAAAATCGGGTTGTTAGCGGTAACAGCTACATCTCGCTCTGGGTCAAAGGACACGCATCATGGCACTCAAGGTTGCAATTAACGGATTTGGTCGCATTGGTCGCAATGTTTTGCGCGCGATTGTTGAATCGGGTCGCAAAGATATCGAAGTCGTCGCGATCAATGATCTGGGCCCGGTCGAGACCAATGCCCATTTGCTACAATATGACACTGTGCATGGCCGGTTCCCGCATGAGGTTGTCGTCAAAGGCGACACGATCAATGTCGGGCGCGGCGCGATGGAGGTCACAGCCATCCGCAACCCCGCCGATCTGCCTTGGGCCGATGTTGATGTGGTGATGGAATGCACAGGCGTCTTCAACTCGAAAGAGAAATGCCTGCCGCATCTTGAAAATGGCTCCAGCCGCGTGCTGATCTCGGCGCCCGGTTCTGGCGCAGACAAAACCATCGTTTATGGCGTCAACGAGGGCGTTCTGGGCAAAGACGACCTCGTCGTCTCTAACGCGTCTTGTACGACCAATTGCTTGGCTCCGATTGCCAAAGTGCTCAATGATAATCTGGGCATCGTCAAAGGCTTCATGACAACTGTTCATGCCTATACCGGCGACCAGCCGACACTTGATACGATGCATAAAGACCTCTACCGCGCGCGTGCGGCAGCCTTGTCGATGATCCCGACCTCTACGGGTGCCGCAAAAGCCGTCGGTCTGGTCATGCCAGAGCTTGACGGCAAGCTCGACGGCGTCGCAATCCGCGTGCCGACGCCTAACGTGTCTTGTGTCGATCTGACATTCGAGGCCGCTCGCGACACGACCGAAGAAGAAATCAACGAAATGATGAAAGCCGCCGCGACCAAAGGCCCTCTTAAGGGCATTTTGGGCTATAGCGACAAGCCGCTGGTCTCGTCTGACTTCAACCATGACCCGCATTCCTCGACCTACGCGTCTGAGCAGACCAAGGTTCTTCAAGGCAATATGGTCCGCGTCCTGTCGTGGTATGACAATGAGTGGGGCTTCTCGTGCCGTATGGCCGACACCGCGATTGCGATGGGCAAGCACCTGTAACACCTTTGATAATTTACATCTTTGGGCCGTCTCACGCATAGCGCTGGGGCGGCCCTTTATGTTACGCCCCTCCCAACAGAATAAGCGGAGCACTCTCATGGCTTGGAAGACCCTCGACGATATGGACCTCAATGGAAGACGTGTCCTTGTGCGCGTTGATATCAACGTGCCGATGGAAGATGGCAAAGTCACCGACGCCACGCGGATCGAGCGGATTGTTCCAACCGTGCGCGACGTGATCGCGGCGGGCGGTACGCCGATCCTGATGGCTCATTTTGGACGCCCGAAAGGCAAAGTGGTTCCAGAGATGTCGCTGTCCCATGTCGTCCCCGCGCTTGAGGCCGAGCTTGGCCAATCGGTGACTTTTATCGACGGCAATTTCGGCGAGGCTGTAGGCACGCTCGCAACCGGTCAAATTGCTTTGTTGGAGAACCTGCGCTTCAATCCCGGCGAAGAGAAGAACGACACAGGCTTCGCCGCTCGGCTCGCTTCACTGGGCGATATCTATGTCAACGACGCCTTCTCCGCCGCCCACCGCGCGCATAGCTCGACCGAAGCCATCGCACAGCTTCTACCGTCTTGCGCGGGGCGATTGATGCAGGCAGAGCTGTCCGCGCTTGAGACCGCTTTGGGCCAACCCAAACGCCCTGTTGTCGCTGTCGTTGGCGGCGCGAAAGTGTCTACCAAGCTGGAATTGCTCGGAAATCTGGTTGGGCGCGTCGATCATCTGGTGATTGGCGGCGGCATGGCCAATACGTTTCTTGCCGCCCAAGGCATTGATGTCGGCAAATCGCTGGCAGAGCATGACATGACCGATACTGCGCGTGAAATCCTGACCAAAGCCCAGACCGCGGGCTGCACAATCCATCTGCCCGTCGATATTGTCATAGCACGCGAATTCAAGGCCGGAGCCGCGAGCGAGACACTGCCCGCAGACCAATGCCCCTCTGACGCGATGATCCTTGATGCAGGCCCCAAAACCGTCGACGCGCTGGAGGCCGTGTTTGATCAAAGCGAGACGCTCATCTGGAACGGCCCGCTCGGCGCGTTCGAGATCCCGCCCTTTGATATGGCGACCAATGCCGCTGCCAAGAAGGCAGCCGATATGACCAAAGCCGGACGCCTGATATCAGTTGCGGGCGGTGGCGACACGGTCGCGGCGCTCAATGGCGCGGGGGCTGCCGATCACTTCACCTATATCTCAACCGCAGGTGGCGCATTTCTGGAATGGATGGAGGGCAAAACCCTGCCTGGCGTCGCGGCGCTTGAGGGCTAAGAGGCCAGCGCCGCTCCTCCGACGGGTTCAACACAAACGCAAGTGGCTGGTGATTAGTCAGCTTCTTGCAACAATCTAGCCCGCTATCCCAGCGTTTTGCCGCTGTTAGCGCCACCATGTTTGCCAGATCAAGCGACCTCGCCTAGACAAAACCTGCGGAAAACAACTCCGCAGAGCATTCGCAATTTGAAGGTCCAGACATCATGCCAAACGCAAAACAAGCCGAACTCATCTCAAACGGAAAAGGCTTTATCGCTGCTCTGGACCAAAGCGGCGGCTCGACCCCGAAAGCATTACGGCTCTATGGCGTCAACGAAGACGCCTACGCCAATGATGAGCAGATGTATGACCAAATCCACGCCATGCGCACGCGGATCGTCAAAGCGCCTGCGTTTAACGGCGAAAAAGTCATCGGCGCGATTTTGTTTGAGAAAACAATGGATCGCGAGATGGATGGTGTCTCTTCAGGTCAGTTTATCTGGGAAGATAGCGGCGTCGTGCCGTTCCTGAAAATCGACAAAGGTCTGGAAGATGAGGCCGATGGCGTGCAGCTGATGAAACATATCGACGGGCTCGATGCGCTGCTCAAACGCGGTGTCGAGAAAGGCATGTTCGGCACCAAGATGCGCTCCGTCATTCAAGCCGCCTCGCCTTCGGGTGTTGCTGCCATTGTCGCCCAGCAATTCGACGTGGGCCGTCAGATCTTGGGCCACGGGCTTGTGCCGATCATCGAGCCGGAAGTGACCATCTCGATCTCTGACAAGGCGGAGGCGGAAGCCTTGCTGCTGAGCGAGCTGACCAAACAACTCGACGCCCTGCCTGAGGGCAAAGACGTGATGCTGAAACTGACATTGCCCGAGACCGCGAACCATTACAGCGCGCTTGTGGACCATCCCCGCGTCATGCGTGTCGTCGCCCTGTCTGGCGGCTATTCGCGCGCCGAGGCCAATGAGCGCCTATCGCAAAACACCGGCGTCATCGCCAGCTTCTCGCGCGCCTTGACCGAAGGGCTGTCGGCGCAGCAAAGCGATGCAGAGTTCAATTCCGAGATCGCTTCGACCATCGACAGCATCTATCAGGCCTCTTGCGCGGGATAAATTCCTCCCAAGGCACCTCATCTGCGAAAAAGGCAATTCACAAACGCAATATGATGTGGCATGACTGCTTTAAGTCGTCCGTCAGAGACGTCGCAAGAGGTTTGAGGCATGACAACTCCCCGCAAATCCCCCGGATTGACCGCTTTACTTGTCTGCACAGTGCTGTTTTCGCTCTGCGCGTATTTCACCTTTGCCGCCGTGCAAGGTGATTTCGGCATCTTCCGCCGCGTGCAGGTCGAGGCTGAAAGCGATGTTCTCACAGCTGAGCGTGATGCGCTCAAAGCCGAGGTCGCTCAGATGCGCAACAAGACACGCCGCATCTCGGATGACTATCTCGACCTTGATCTTCTGGATATTCAAGCCCGCGAGGTCCTTGGAGTGATGCGCAGTGATGAAATCCTAATTCGTTGATTTTATTCACTTAACCTTCGCCTCCAGCCTCAACTCACCCGCCCCGCATCGGTCAATACGTCGCGGCGTGCAATTCTTGCGTGAAATCTTGAAAAACCTCTGCTAAGAATTGGTTTAACGTTAAACCATTATTGCTGAGGGGAGCCTGACCGTGGCAGCTAAGAAAGCAAGCAAGAAGCCCAACGTCTCAAAAGAAGAGTTGCTCGAGTATTATCGCGACATGCTTTTGATACGCCGGTTTGAAGAAAAAGCCGGTCAGCTTTACGGAATGGGCCTCATCGGCGGGTTCTGTCACCTCTACATTGGTCAGGAAGCCGTCGTGGTCGGGCTGGAAGCCACGACTAAGGAAGGCGACAAACGCATCACATCTTACCGCGATCACGGCCATATGCTGGCCTGCGGCATGGATCCCAACGGCGTTATGGCCGAATTGACGGGTCGCGAAGGCGGCTATTCCAAAGGTAAGGGCGGCTCCATGCATATGTTCTCGAAAGAGAAGCATTTCTACGGCGGCCACGGTATCGTTGCCGCTCAAGTGCCACTTGGTGCAGGGCTGGCGTTTTCGGACAAATACCGCGGCAATGACAATGTCACCTTCACCTATTTCGGTGACGGCGCGGCCAACCAGGGTCAGGTCTATGAAGCCTTCAACATGGCCGCCCTTTGGGAATTGCCGGTCGTGTTTGTGATTGAAAACAATCAATACGCAATGGGCACCGCGATGGCACGCTCGACCTCCTCGCCTGACATTTACACGCGCGGCGCAGCTTTCGGGATCAAAGGCGAAGCTGTTGACGGGATGGACGTTCTGGCCGTCAAAGAAGCCGGTGAGAAAGCCGTCGCCCACTGCCGCGCAGGCAAAGGCCCCTTCATTCTGGAGATTAAGACTTATCGCTACCGCGGCCACTCAATGTCCGATCCGGCTAAGTACCGTACCCGCGAAGAGGTCCAGAAAATGCGCGACGAGCGTGACCCGATTGAGCAGGTTCGCGACATGCTGTTGACTGGCAAACACGCGACCGATGACGATCTCAAGGCAATCGACAAAGAAATTAAAGTGGTGGTCAACGCCTCCGCCGATTTCGCCAAGGAGAGCCCGGAGCCCGCGCTGAGCGAGCTTTACACCGACATTCTGGCAGACGCTTAAGGGGGAGTTGAACCATGGCTACCGAAATCTTGATGCCCGCCCTGTCTCCCACGATGGAAGAAGGCACACTCGCAAAATGGCTTGTTAAAGAGGGCGACACAGTCTCGTCGGGCGACATTATGGCCGAGATCGAAACCGACAAAGCCACAATGGAATTTGAAGCTGTCGACGAAGGTGTCATCGGCAAAATTCTTATTCCTGAAGGTACTGAGGGCGTGAAAGTGAACACCGCCATCGCCATTCTGGTTGAAGACGGCGAAAGCGCCGATAACGTCGCAGCGCCCGCCACTGCGGCCCCAGCCGCCGCCGATGCGCCTGCCCCCGCCGCAACTGCCGCCCCCGTCGCAGTCGTTGTCCCGCAAGAGGCCGACATCCCCGAGGGCACAGAAATGAAGCCCACGACAGTTCGCGAAGCCTTGCGCGACGCGATGGCCGAAGAAATGCGCCGCACGCCGGAAGTGTTTCTGATGGGCGAGGAAGTCGCCGAATATCAAGGTGCATATAAAATCAGCCAAGGCCTGTTGGACGAGTTCGGCAACAAGCGCGTGATCGACACGCCAATCACCGAACATGGGTTTGCAGGCATCGGTGTGGGGGCTGCTTTTGGCGGGCTCAACCCAATCGTCGAGTTCATGACTTTCAACTTCGCGCTCCAAGCGATTGACCACATCATCAACTCTGCCGCCAAAACGCTTTATATGTCAGGCGGTCAAATGGGCTGTCCCATTGTGTTTCGTGGCCCCAACGGGGCCGCGGCCCGCGTGGGCGCACAACACAGCCACGACTTTGCCGCGTGGTACAGCCAAGTCCCCGGCCTAAAAGTCGCGATGCCTTACTCGGCAGCTGACGCCAAAGGCCTTCTGAAAACCGCGATCCGCGACCCGAACCCGGTGATCTTCCTGGAAAACGAGATCCTCTATGGCCAGTCCTTTGATGTGCCGCAGCTTGACGACTACACTGTGCCGTTCGGCAAAGCCAAAATCTGGCGTGAAGGCACGGATGTGACGATTGTCTCTTTCGGGATCGGCATGAAATACGCACTGGAAGCCGCTGATAAACTTGCAGAAGATGGGATCAGCGCCGAAGTATTGGATCTGCGCACATTGCGCCCGATGGATACCGGCGCGATCATCGAAAGCGTCAAGAAGACCAATCGCTGCGTGACCGTCGAGGAAGGCTTCCCCGTCTGCTCCATCGGCAATCACATCTCGGCGGTGCTGATGCAAGAAGCGTTCGACTATCTCGACGCGCCTGTGATCAATTGCACCGGTAAAGACGTGCCGATGCCCTACGCCGCGAACCTCGAAAAACTGGCGCTGACGACGACCGCCGAGGTCATCGATGCCGTCAAATCCGTCACATACCGTTAAGGAGCGCTTGATATGCCAATTGAAATTCTCATGCCCGCGCTGTCACCTACGATGGAGGAAGGCACGCTCGCCAAATGGCTCGTCAAGGAAGGCGACACAGTCTCCTCCGGCGATGTGATGGCCGAGATTGAAACCGACAAGGCCACGATGGAATTTGAAGCCGTCGATGAAGGCGTGATCGGCAAAATTCTGGTGGCCGAAGGCTCGGAAGGCGTGAAGGTTAACGTGCCTATCGCCGTGCTGCTCGAAGATGGTGAAAGCGCCGACGATATCGGATCCGCCGCCCCTGCTGCCGCGCCAAGTGCAGCACCTGCTGCAAGCGCGCCTGAACCCATCGCCGCTGCGCCAACCCCTGCTCCAGCCGCACCGGCCAAAGATGGCAACCGCGTCTTCGCATCGCCTTTAGCGCGCCGGATCGCCGCCGATAAGGGGATCGATCTGAGCACGATTACAGGCACTGGTCCCAAAGGTCGCATCGTTAAAGCGGATGTGATGGACGCCAAACCCGGCGCGGCCCCTGCCCCTGCAGCCTCCTCCAGCGCGCCAGCTCCGGCAGCAATGGCGGCAGGTCCTGCGACCGAGGTGGTTTTGAAAACCTACGCAGATCGCGAGTTTGAGGAAGTCCCCCTCGACGGCATGCGCAAGACCATTGCGGCCCGCTTGACCGAGGCCAAGCAAAGCGTGCCGCATTTCTACCTGCGCCGCGATATCGAGCTTGATGCGCTTTTGAAATTCCGCTCCACGCTCAACAAACAACTTGAACCGCGTGGCATAAAACTGTCGGTCAATGACTTCATCATCAAAGCCTGCGCGCTTGCGCTGCAACAAGTCCCCGACGCCAATGCGGTTTGGGCGGGTGACCGCGTTTTGAAACTGACGCCATCCGATGTTGCCGTGGCTGTAGCGATTGAGGGCGGGCTATTCACGCCAGTTCTCAAAGACAGCGAGATGAAGTCGCTCTCGGCCCTCAGCGCCGAGATGAAAGACCTCGCCTCCCGCGCCCGTGACCGCAAATTGGCACCGCATGAATATGTTGGCGGCAGCTTCGCGATCTCTAATCTTGGCATGTTCGGCATCGACAATTTCGACGCGATCATCAACCCGCCGCACGCCGCTATTCTGGCCGTGGGCGCCGGTGCCAAGAAGCCCGTTGTCGGCGAGGATGGAGAAGTCAAAGTCGCGACAGTTATGTCAACCACGCTCAGCGTCGATCACCGCGTGATTGACGGCGCCCTTGGGGCGAATTTGCTCAACGCTATCAAAGACAATCTCGAAAACCCGGTCGCGATGCTGGCCTAGGCCGCGCCGGACCAAAATATCAAAGCCGCCCTCTATCCCGGGGGCGGCTTTTTTTAGTTAGTCAAACCCGGCAAATTCACCACGCAGCAGCTGATCCATGGTGATTGAGGGCTGCGCACAGCCCGCCTCGCCCACAATCCGTGCTGGCACACCGGCCACGGTTTTCATCGCCGGCACGTCGTCTAACACGACCGAGCCCGCAGCAATCCGCGAGCAATGCCCGACCGTGATATTGCCCAAAACCTTTGCGCCCGCTCCGATCAGCACGCCGTCTTTGATTGTTGGGTGACGGACTTCCTCTTCCTTGCCGGTTCCGCCCAATGTCACGGAATGGAGCATAGAAACATTGTCACCCACCACAGCCGTCTCGCCAATCACGATCGAATGCGCGTGATCAATCATGATCCCCTTGCCAATCGTCGCCGCCGGATGCACATCGACGCCAAAAGCCTCACTCACCCGCATCTGGATGAAATAGCTCAAGTCTTTGCGCCCCTGCTGCCACAGCCAATGTCCGATCCGGTAAGCTTGAATTGCTTGGAACCCTTTGAAAAACAACAAAGGTTGGATAAACCTGTGGCAGGCCGGGTCACGCTCATAGACTGCCACAATATCGGCGCGCGCACTTGCGCCAAGCTCAGGATCCGCGGTGTAAGCCTCATCCGCAATCTCGCGCAAAATCTGCTCCGACATCTCAGCAGAGGCCAGTTTCTGCGACAAACGATAGGACAAAGCGCGCTCTAGCGTCGGGTGATGCAGGACGGTCGAATGCACCAAACCGCCCAAGAGCGGCTCATCGCCAATAGCAACCTGCGCTTCTTGCGAGATGCGCTGCCAGACCGGATCGACCTCCGACAAGTTTTGCTTTTTCTGCGCCATGTCCAAATCCTTCAAATCTTGCGGCAGCTTATACCCATAGGCAAAGGCTGGCCAAGCGCAAAGCCGATAAAGGAACTAAACCGTGATCAGAAGGGACTACTCGCCATGCTAACTGTCTCGATCATCTAAAGCACGCAAGACTTCCGCCAAAGCCCGTCGAAAACGCGCCCGCCCAATATCTAAGCGTCCAAGCTCCACCCGATGCGGTAACCTATCCGCGATCCGCCCCGCGCCCCAATTGGGATGAGCGCGGCCGTAGCGTTTTCGGTATTTGTCAGCCGCATGGCATTGATCAAACCAAAGCGCGAGTGGCGCGGTATCGTCCTCTTCAACAACCAAAGCAAGTTGCAGTAGCTCTGACAATGTCACAGCGCGCATGGCTTAGGCTCGCGGTAAATCGAACTGCATCAGATGAACTGCCAGCCGGACTTTGCCGCCCGCGAAATCGCCTCCGTTAGCGGTCAGTCGCAGCTTGGTCGCGGCGTAGTAAGTGACAGGTTGCCCTGTCAGACCTTTCAACCAAGACCCCGCGCCCAAGCCTAAGCCTGATCCATAGCGCGTGTCCGAGGTCTCCGCGCCCAATGACCAATCGCTTAAGCTGCCTGTGATCGGATCCAAGACCAATCCCGTGACGCCCCAAACGCTGGTCTGCGCCGGGATCACAAAGCCGGTTTCCAAAGACGCACCGGCGCTCAAATCAAAGTCAAATTCGACCACTTCCGCGCGCGTGGCCGCGCCTGAGTTGGAGACAGCGCTCGCGTCATCTTTCCAATCAACACCGTCGAAACTGGTCCGCACCGCCTCGTCATGCACCCAGAGCTGCCATCCGGCTTGAACTGCCACCGCGTCCCAACCGCCATTGACATAGAACACGATATGATCGTCCCAACCTTCCCACGCATCCGTCGCCCCAAGCGGTGCGAGATAGGCGTCTCCCTCCGCCACAGTCACAGGCGGAGTGCCCAACGTTCGCGACAAAACGCTTAGCTGCAAAACCGCATCAATCTTGGCCAATGCCTCATTGACGGTGACATGCTTTTGCGCCTGCGATGGCGACAGAAGTGGCAGATTTATTCGAGCTGTATCAGTCATTTATATCAATCCTTGCAAAGGGCCCCGGCCCGAAACTCATCGAAAGCTGCGCCGCTTCCAGACTAAATGCAGATACGCCCAGATCGCTTTGGCGTAGCGCCGCGCTATAGGTCCATTCAGGCGTCTGCGTGATCACTTCGCGCACCACCGATCCACCCGCGCTGACGCGGATCAAATAGCTCTCCGCCTCCTCGCCCAAAGGCACTTCGACGCCATTCCAATTGTCGCCATCAATCCGCGTACGCCGGACCCAAGAGACCTGAAGATCATCGCCTTGTCGTAGCGCACGTAGATGAGCGGGCCTGTAGGGCCGCAGCCCGATGCCCTTAAACGCCTCGACGTAGTGACGATAAGACGGGTCATCATAAGGTCTAAGCGCGGGCCCCACACGGTAATGACGCGCCAGATCGCGTGCACTTAGATCCAGATCAATCTGCTCAGCCGCACCATCAAGCAACACAAAACGCGAGCCTTCAGGCCATATCTCAGGCATCACCCCGTCGCTCCCCGCTTGGCCGCGCAAGAAGACGCTCAAGTCATACGTATCAGGCGCGACAAGTTCGGCTTGCGAGAATTGAAATACTTCCCACAAATCGCTCGATCCGTCGCCTAAGGCAGCTGCATTTGCGCCCCCCAAAACTGCACTACGACTGGCCGAGCTCAATGCACCCTGCGCAAGCTTCACCCTTAGCACCCCACCGCTCGACCATTGCCCAGCCCGCGCGGCGTCTAGCGCGGTCAGCGTAACGCCCATAGTCGACGGCACTTCGATCACCGTATTCAACCCGTACCCCGCGTCCTCTGAGGCATCAAAGGCCGCGATACTCCCCGGCCACGGCTGCGCACTGACAGCGAGATGCGGCGCGTGGGGCACTTCTGTGCCGCGCAACAGAGGCAAATCCATAAATTGCGCTGCAACAGGAACTGGCACTGCAAAGGGACGCGAAGAGATATTGCTCTCAACCGCATCGCTCGGCACATAAATCTGCCGCTCAACCCGAACGGCCTCGATTGCGCGCGCGCCACGATCTTCAATACGGTCCACGCGGTAGAGCGTTTCCAAATGGTCCGCATCCTGAAGCCGGATCAAATCCCCCGCCTGCACATCATGACGCGACGGCGGCAAGGCAAGTTGCACCATATCACGCGCCACACGCGCCTCCGACAACCACCGCTCCGAGATGGTCGCAGCCTCCGCACGGCTCAACGCCAAGGGCAATTCGGTTTGCGCGCGATCGGTCGAGATATCATCGTCAAACCGCGCCTGCGCGACACTCGCTTCAAAGTCACCCTCGGCCTCAACATAGCCCAATAGCACATCACCCGTCGTTTCAGGCTCGGGCAATCGCACAGATTCAATGCGCGGATCGTCACCTTCCAGCACGACCTCATAGCCTGCCACATCCAAAGCAGGCGCGTGCTGGCGGTTGCGAAACACCAACCTGCCCGCGATCTCAATGGCATCGAAGCCATAAGCCAACATCAAAGGTTGCAATGCCGCGCGGATCGTATCTGCCTCAGTTATCGCAAACCCGCGCACGACGCCTTCAAGACCGCTCACATCATAAGACGTCACGCCCGCCGCCTCGCACAAGTCCGCCACCACAAGCGCCAGATGCTGCACGCCACTGCGTCCATTGAGCCAATGGCCCGTCAAATAATTCGTCCCGTCGCTCCATTGTGCCAGATTGTTGGGGAAATCCGGCCAAGGCCGCGCGTCCCATGCCCAGACAAAGGCCTTCGACATATCCACCATCGGACCGTCGTAAATATCAGAGACCGGATTGTTCTCAGGCTCCGCAAAGAAGCTGAAATAAGCGCGCAGATATTGCATCTGCACCAGATCATCACGCCGCCCGCTCGAGAAATGCGGCAGCCCGCTTTCACTGGACTTTTCATCCATGAATTTATTCGGCTGGTTCGGACCTTTATCAACCGCGCCACAACCAATTTCGGTAAACCAGATTGGTTTTGAGCGAGGCTCCCATTCAGTGTGATCGGACGCGCGCACGCCACCGTTACGGTTGTAATGGGGCTCCCCCCACCAATTCCACAGGTCTTTGTAGCGGTAAATCCAGTCCTCACCATAGGCCCCATCGGCAATGGGTGTTCGGATCTGAAGGCGCCGCTCCTCGGCATCGCGGTAATACCACTCATAGCCCTCGCCGCCGCGAATTCCCGAACGCAGATAATCTAGCTCATAGATTGACTGCGCTCGTGCATCGAGATGATCTTCACCGTCGCGCCAATCAGAGATCGGCATGTAATTGTCGATGCCGATGAAATCGATCTCCGCATCGCCCCAAAGCGGATCAAGATGAAACACTACATCGCCCGAGCCGTCGCTTGGCTGATGGCCGAAATACTCTGACCAATCCGCCGCATATCCCAGCTTCACATCCGGACCCAAGATCGCACGCACCTCGCCTGCAAGCGCTTTGAAACCTTCAACAGCCGGGTAGTTACCTGCCGCATCGCGAATGCGCGTCAGGGACCGCATCTCCGAGCCAATGCAGAACGAGCCCACCCCGCCCGCCGCATGACACAGCGCCGCGTAATGCAAGATCATCCGTCGGTAGCCCCAATCCTCGGGGCCGGTATAGACCACTCGTTTGCCCTCAACCGCAAAATCACTCGCCTGCGCTGCGCCCATGAAGCGCTCAACCTCCCCGCGCGCGGCCGCCGTCTTATCGGTCGAGCCCGCAACCCCCGGCGCCTTGGCCGTCGTGATCCGCCCGCGCCATGGCAAAGGCGGCTGGCTACCAGCGTCACTCCACGGATCAGGCAGGGCGTTGCCTTCTAGGATTTCCATCAAGACAAACGGATAGAACATCACTTCTTTGCCCTGCGCGTGGATCGCCTCAATGGCCTCAACCACAGACGCATCTGTTGGCGTGCCGCCATAGATCGGGCGACCCTCAACTTGCGCCACAACCTCAGCCTCCGTACGAGAAAGCCCCGCGACAGACCAAGGATATTTCGATCCGGACGCGCTTGCCCCCCAAATCCCCGGCTCGTCATCATACTCAACAACTGCCGAGCCGATCTGCGCAGTGCTTGCCTCGCCAAACTCAACCTTCGGCTTGACGCTGCATTCTCCTGCGCGCAGATCGTCACCGAACCAACTGACCACCAGGGAAACGGCCCCGCAGTTCGGCAATTCACCTTCTAGCGCGTCGAGCGACCCAATTATATCAGGGGTTTGTTCTGCCGTATTAATGTTGGCCGCAGTCTCACTCAGCCCGTCAGGGCGGTAGATCGGCGTCGTGGCCAGCGCATATTCACCCGTCCCGGGGATCATTGCGACGGCCTGAACGCCCTCTTGCAAGCTCGGCGCATCATTGATCGTCTCGGGCGTGGCCGTCCGAAGCACCTCAAAACTGAACTGAGGCACCCGGTTGCCAAACTGACTAATCTCCAGATCCTCAATCACGACATAGGCCATACCGCGATACGCCGGCACATCGCCATCCAGCGCTGCAATCAACGGATCGGGCAGTTGATCGCTTGATCCTTTATAGACACGCATATTCAAATCGCGGCCCGCAATCTGAGCGCCATCAGCCCAGATCCGTCCTATTCGCGCAATCTCGCCTTCGCACAAGGCCAGCGCCACACTGACCGAATAGCTATAGCTCTTCGTCACAGGCCCCTTCGGTGCGCCCTTGCCGCCGCCGCTTTGCGAGGTGGAGACGCTTTCCTTGAACCGCGACGTCCAAATCACATTGCCCGCCACCCGCATCCGGCCATAGATCCGCGCCACTGCGCTGCCTTCGCCTGCCCCCATGAGCCGCATCCGATCAACGCGACCCGTCTCGACCACGCCAGAGCCCGTACCAAGTAGCTTCTGGTCAATCGCTTTACCAACAGTGGCACCAATCGCCTTGCCAATCACGATCGAGCTGAGCCCCAAAGCGCCCCCGCCCACGGCTCCGCCAAGCGCAGCCCCCGCCGCAGACAGAAGTATCGTCGCCATCAGGCATTCCTTTCGCGAAATTCAAAAACAGCTACAATCTTGCTCGACCACGGCTCGGACAGCGCTGAATGCACCACGCCTTGCCCGGCATAGGCGTGAACAAACCCAGTGCCCGTGCAAATGCCGAGATGCTTGGCAATCGAGCCGCGCCGCATGCGAAACAAGATCACTTGGCCCAAAAGCGGTTTCACACCCTCAACACGCACAAGATGACGGCCCGCTGCACGCCACAAAACTTCATCACCGCTCGGCTCTGCCCAGTCAGCAGAGTATTCCGGCACGCGCTCAGGCTCTGCGCCATAGATCTCGCGCCAGACGCCGCGCACAAGGCCCAGACAATCACTGCCCGCCCCTTTGCACGAGGCTTGATGGCGGTATGGCGTCCCTACCCAATCCAACGCCAGCCGCGCGGCATCCTCTCCGACACTTCTCATGAATAGCGGCTCCCGCCATCATTGACGCCATCCTGCTTGGGGTAGGTCATCAACCAATCTTCGCCCGGAATATGCGGAAAGCCGCGAAAATTTACCGCGTTGTTAAACTTCAAGCGACAGGTCTCGATCCGCTTGTCACATCCCGCCTCAAGACGCACGTCATCGCCCGTGGCAAGTTCTGCGCGTAGGTCCTGCCACAGCTCGATCTGACGAATGCCACCCACAAAGCGATCATTCTTGATCAAAGCGCTCAAGCCCTTCGCAGCCCCCGATTGCACCACCAAGCGCCCTTTTTCAAACCAGCGATCATCAAAGCCCTCAAAGTCTGAGAACCGCAACACACGCGCGTCTTCAATCTGCTCTACAGCGATCTCATGGACATAACCCGGCGTGCTCATATCCACGCGGCATTCCTTATCGCCCAAAATCGCTGGACATTGCTTCTGATAGACGCGCCCCACAGGCGTGCTGAGTTCCTCTGACAGGCTGCGCAATTCTGCATGAAACGCACCGCCTCCGCGCTTCAACTCCCCGATGGAGCCGCGAAACTGCACATCCCGCGCGCTTAGATCAGCCCAATTGACCAGCCACGCCGTCACCTGCGCCCCGTCAAAGCGTCCCGCGGCAATATCAGCTTCCGTCACTGCAGCGTCACTCAACGCGCCGACGGCCTCGCTATTATCAACAGCCAAGCCGTTGACTTGCTGCAACGCACTCGCCGTCATGCCGGTCTCGGCTTTGAAGGTGATGCCGTCGAACTCCAACGCGCGGTCATGATCAGTGAACCCAAAGACCACACCGTCACTGCGCTCCACCGCCCAACAGCGACAAACCGATGTGAGCCCAGTCTGAAGATGCTCGAGCAAACTCATACCCGCACCTCTACGACCGGCACGCTGGGCACTTCGCCCGCTTGAAAGCTTGCCACGCTGGTCTGAATGGCCTCGACGGCGAAGCGCACCGGCACGTCGAACTCATAACCTGCCGTGATCGACACGCCGACATCCGGCGGGTGCGAAAAGCTTACGATCCCGGTCGTCACATCAACCGTCCAGTCAATGCTCTCTTGCAGCTCTTGCCCGTCAAAGCCCACCAAAATGGTGGCCACGACCGGTTTACTCAAAGGCCGCGCGTAGGAAAAATCACCCGAAGCATAAGTTTTGATCAGTTGAAACTCCGACGTCTCACCATCCCCAGTCGCAATCTGTTGATCTTCAAAACTGACCTGACCCGAGGCCTTACAAGACCGAAAATCGCTCCAGTCTTTCCAACGAAACCCGTAAAGCTCGCCCCGCCGCGCTTCAAAAAACGCGATCATCGTCTCGATATCATCAAGCGAGCGCAGCCCCACGCCCGCATCATAACGCCTACGCGAATGCGCCCAAGGCGTGTTGCGCTCTTCAAAGCCGTTCGACAGCGTGACCACTTCCGTGCGCCGCTCTGGCCCGCCAAGCGAGCCAAAAGACAGGCTCGCGGGAAATCTGACATCGTGAAAATTCATGAAACTGCCTCTATCGGTTGCGTTGACCACGGCCCAAAGCCCGGCCCATCTGAGCCGCAATCTGGCTTTGAGATCGCTGAAACCCAGCGACATCTGGCGTGGAGATATTCATCGTGACATTGACTGTCTGCCCGCCACCACCCGACACGCCCAAACGTCCATCGGCGCCCCGCGTCAGCGGCATGATCGCTTCCGGCCCGGCCTCACCCATCAGGCCCATGCCGCCGCGCATCGGAAAATTCGTAGGCCCCGAAACAACGCCCCCTTTGGCGAAAGGCATCACCCTGCCCTGGCTGAACGCGCCGCCCTTCTCAAAGGGCAAAATCCCCGAGATCAGCGAATTCACCCCGCCCGCCAGTACCGATCCTAGCCCATTGGTCACTGGCTTCATTGCCGCGTTGTAGGCCGCGTTGATCATGCTACTGGCCACAGTTTGCAGCGCGTCCGAAAGCTTCATCCCATCAAAGGCCAACCCATCAAACGCGCGCCGCAAGCCGCCACCAATCGACAAAGACAGCGACGAGACTTCCTTGGAAGTATACATCATCGTGCTTCGCATCGCGGCCAGTTCCGCCTCAAAGGTTGAGACCACAACTTCGGCGCCTCCAAGCGAGCTTTCGAGCCCGTCAATCCGCGCCTCCAACCCGTCCATTCCGTCAAATATACCCATCACTCTTCCCCCACAGGCCCGTCATAGAGCCGTTCCAATTCCAACAATCGTGCCCGGTTCAAAGGCTGCGCCACTTCGTCGAGCCCCAAGGTCAACACCAGCTCCCGCGGTGTCAGCGCCCAGAACTCCGCAGGGCGCAGGCCGCCTTGCAAAGCCAGCTTCAGCAAGGCAGGCCAATCAAAGCCGCGCTCACTCACGCATCGCTCCGAAGCCCCGCGCCAGAAGCTGTGCTGCCACCCGCGTGGCCTCCAGCAAGCCGCCTTCAATCTCGACCGCCAACAAATCTGCGCCAGATCCTTTCCAGCCGCTGCCGCGCAAGCCCGCCACGATCAAGGCCAGCACATCGCGGGTCGCAAATCGCCCCGCTTCAAAGCGCTCGATCAGCTCAACGATGCCCTCATCCAACTCATGCTCCAGCTCTGCCAAAGCACCCAGCGTCAGGCGCAGATCATGGGGCGCTCCGTCCAAAACCAGCCGAACTTCTCCCGCCCAAGGGTTCGTCATCAGACCGCCGCCGTGAAGCTTTGCGCACCGGCTGAGGCCAGCGACAACTCGTACGTCGCCTCGCCCTCCAACGTGCCTGCATACTCAATGGACGTGATCTGAAAAGCGCCCTCAACGATGCCGAAATCCGGAATGATCACCTGAAACTGAGGCACCTCGCCATCAAAGAAGATCTGGCGCGCGCGCTCATCTGTGCCCGCGTCACGAAACACGCCCGAGCCCGAAATCGAGGCCGACTTCACGCCAGCACCAGCCAACAATTCTCGCCAGCCATCTTGGCTTTCCAGCGAGGTCACATCCACCTGCTCGGCATTAAATGAAATCCGCGTGGCCCTTAGCCCCGCCAGAGTTTCAAACTGCCCGCCTCCAGTCAGATCGACCTTCAGCAACAAATCCTTGCCGCGTTGTACACTCATAGAAATTCTCCAATATCGCTTAATTCAAACTCTCGCTCAGGCATCATCGACCCGCGCTCGAAAGGTCAGATCAATCCGCCGCACCGTGCCGGTCTCGCCGCGCGCCGCTTTCGCTTTGTAGAACCGCAAGCTCACCAACACGCCGCGGCTCAGCGCCAAATCGGCGTCTTGCAAACGGTCATGGACCAGCCCGGCGACATGTTTTGCGCTGGCAAATCCGGCCCCGTCGGTCACCACACTGATCACAAATTCATGCACCGCGCCGCCTCCTGTGACATCGCCCGCCGCGCGCACTGTTTCCGGCCCCAGCGAGACGTAAAGCGACGGCAAAACTCCCACGGGCTCCGCGTCAAAAATCGCGCCGCTGACTTCGGCTGACAAATCCACATCACCTTGCAGCGCGCCAAAAACTGCCGCCTGAAGTGCGGCTGAAACCCCGTAACTCATCCCGCGACCTCCTCTAGGGCAAAGCAAGTCAGGTACCGCGCGTCGCGGTCATATTCCGCCACGCCGACAATCCGAAAGACCCGCGCGCCTTCGCGAAAGCGCTGTTCTGGCTTGGGTCTGGACGCCGCCCCCACGGGTGCTGCGCGCACGGTGATACGGTAGGGCACGGATGACACCGTCACGCCCGAGCCAAACCGCTCTCGCCCCGATCCGGCCTTCACATGCGCCCAAAGCGCACCTTGCGCCGTCCACGTCTCGGTGAAACCACCCGCGCCATCGGCAACACGCGCAGCCTCTTCCAAGACCAGTTTGCGGTTCAAATCCACACTCATGCCCGGCCCCCAAAGACGCGGATATTGCGGTGTGGCTCTAACAGCCCCATGACACCAAAAGGCATCAACCCACCCGCGCCCGATGTCTCGCGCCGGTTCTCATAATAATGCGCCGACAGCAGCAAAACCGCCTGACGTAGATCGAGCGGTAGATCGCTCCAAGCAGGTCCAAAACCCGCCTCAAAGCTCACAAGCGCGCGTTGGCCTTCGCCAATTGCGGGCAGCGCGCCCAGAACCACAGGCCTATGCGCGTCGCGTTCCAGATTGTACCGACTTTCATCGACAATCTCTTGCGCGCCTGCGCCATCCAGAATGGCGATCTCAGTGACCACAGAAACAGGCGCCACAGGCAAAGGCTGGCGTGCCCTATCAACCCACCGCGTCAGCTCCCACGTGAACCCACGCGCGAAAAGCATCTTGCCGATCCGCGCCTCGATTGCAGCCATCGCAGCACGCAGATAGCTTTCCAGCACCTCATCTTGCACCGCATCATCTGCAAAGCCCGAGCCTAGTTTCAAATGCGCTTTCAGCTCTGCCAACGGCAAGGCTTCATTGGGGGTCGAGGTTTGTTCAACCAGCACCATATCTTTTCCTCCCGGGAAAAATCATCAGATTAGATTGGGACGCGCGCCTCCCCCGCATTGCTCGGACGGAGGGGAGCAGTTGGACAACGCGAAGGTGTTCAAACGCGCGCCCCAAAAGAGCCCCGGGGCGCGCAAAGCCCCCCGAAACCCGTCGCTTGGCTGTTCTAGCTGACCACAAATTTCAGCAGCTTGATCGCCGCAAAATCGCTCACATCACCACCGATGCGTTTGGTCGCATAAAACAGAACATGCGGTTTGGCCGAGAACGGATCGCGCAGAATGCGCAAATCTGGGCGCTCGGCGATTGTGTAGCCTTTGGCGAAATCCCCAAACGCAATCGCGCAAGAACCCGACTCGATCTCAGGCATGTCTTCGGCCACCACGACCGGATAGCCCATAAGGCGCGCAGGCTCGCCAGCGGCCAAGCCGTCAGACCACAAGAAGCGACCATCGGCGTCCTTCATCTTGCGCACGGCACCTGCCGTTTTCGAGTTCATCACGAAGGATGCATTGGCGCGGTAGCGCGCACCCAATGCATAGACCAGATCAACGATGGCCTCGGCCGCATTGCCCGCTTCAAATTCACCATCCGCGCCAGACGCGATATAGCCCAGCGAGCCCCATTCCCAAGCATCATCTGCAACATTTGGATGGGTCAAAAAGCCCGTGGGCTTGTCGGCACCGTCACCAGTGATGAACGACGACGCCTCAGCGGCGGCAAACTTGTCCGCAATCCGTGTGGCCAGCCAGCCCTCAACATCAAACGCGCTGTCATCGAGCAAGCGTTGCGAGGCTTTCGGCAGCGCCGACAACTCATGCAGCGCAATCGAGATACGATCGAATTTCGGCGTCTCGGTCTCGACCGCATCAGCTTCCGTCGCCCAACCATAGCCAAGCTCCGAATGATCGACCAAAACGTCATAAGACGTGGCCTCGACATTTACGACATTAGCAATCGAACGCAGCGAGGCTGCGGATTTCAGCACCGTCGAAATCGTGGCCGATGTTTGGGGATCAACAAGAAACCCACCATCTGCGCTCACTGAACTGGTCAGCCCTTTGCCATCCAGCTCAAGGCCACGCAGGCCGTCATCCTCGCCCGAGCGTAGATAGGCCTGAAACGCCTTTTGATGCGGCGCGTCAATCTCTGCCGAAGTAGACAAGGCCGGACGCGCGGCACGTGCGAAATTCTTTCGATCCAAATGGGTCATGCGATCTTCCTGTTTTTGCAATCGGGTTTTGACATCAGCCTGAAAATGGCTGAAATCCTCAATAAATCCGGTCAGTTCGGTCGTCAGATCGAAGGCCGGGTCCGGTCCGTGAGGCAAAGGCTCATCGGCCCGGGACTTTGTCTCGGGTTTGGTCATGGAAACATCCTGAAAAGTTGCTCGAAAATTCTTTGCGCTCGCCCGTCTAGGCAGGCGCGTTCAACCTGCGGCGCAAGGTGCGAAACACGCCCGCAAGATCCTGAGTGCGCGCCGCGTCATGCTCTTGCGCTTTGGCGCCCACGCGGGCTTGTTGCAGCATCGGGAATGTCACCAAGGACACTTCCCACAGCTCCAACTCGGACAGCTGCCTGCGCCCTTTGGCGTCGCGTTCGGCTTTGATCGTGCGGTAGCCAATCGACAACCCGTCGATCGCACCCGCCTTGATCAACGCTGCAGCTTCGCGGCCCTTCTGCGTCTCGACCAGAAGGCGGCCTTTGACGTAAAGCCCCGTCGCGTCTTCGCGCACCTCGTCCCACACCCCAATCGGCGTCGCCGGGTCGTGCTGCCACAGAAGCTTCACGTTGCTGCCCGTAGCCCCCAGCCGCTCCAATGACGCGCCGTAGGCGCCCTTCATCACGACATCGCCGCCTTGATCGGTTGCACCAAATAGCGACGCGTACCCCGCAATGGAGGCATCTTCGCCCAGCGTAATCTGATCGGAGATCTGGCAATATTTGCGCTCCAGCTCCGGCCCGTAATAGTTTGACATCAATCACTTTCCCTCAATTGCTTACGGAATCAAAAAGCCCGTTACCGTCTCGCTCAACACAGCCGCCGATACGCCGAAAATGGTCAGCCAGACACGCTTTTCCAGCCGCTCCAGCATCAGCTCTATTTGCGCAAGGCGATATTCCAACGCCTTCCACCGCTCCTCTTGCACCCGCTCATTGGCCTGCACCGCATGGGCCGGCGCGTATTCGAACGGCTCGTATAGATACCGCGATCCGCTCGACCGCTTGCGTGACATCAGCCCTGCTCAGCGGGCAGCCCCAAAAGCACCCGCTTTTCTGCGTCACTTAGAAATCCTGCCGCCGTGATCCGCTTCCACTGCGCTTCCCGCTCGACACTCAAAGCCGCGATCTGGTCTTGATCGGGGGCCAGCGTCACCGCCTCGCCCGTCATCTCGGAGAGCCAATGCGACAAAGACCCCAGCACTTTGCCCGCCAAAGGCAGCACCGTCAGGCGGTAGAACGCGCGGTTGGCTTCGGCGTAATTGGCGTAAGTCGCGTCACCCGGAATGCCGATCAACATCGGTGGCACCCCGAAACTTTGCGCAATCTCGCGCGCGGCGGCTTCCTTGGTTTTCTGAAACTCCATATCAGACGGAGAGAACCCCATAGGCTTCCAATCCAAGCCCCCTTCCAGCAACATCGGCCGTCCGGCATTGCGCGCGCCTTGATGATGCGCCTCCATCTCGTTTTGCAGCCGCTCATATTGATCATTGGTCATCGCCTGCGCGCCGTCACCGCCCTTATAGACAATCGCCCCCGAGGGCCGCGCGGCGTTGTCCAGCAGCGCCTTCGACCAGCTCGACGCGGAATTATGCACATCAATCGCCGAGGCCGCCGCCTGCAATGGCGAAAACCCGTAATGGTCATCTTGCGGGTGGAACGACCGGATGTGGCAGATCGGCGTGGCCTCCGTCGTCATATCAAAGCGATGCTTCTTGCCGCCCACAGCATAGTCATAAGCCACAGGCCAGCCATCACTGCCCGGAACCAGGCTCATCCGATCAGAGCGCAGAACATGTAGCTCCACCGGCATATCCAACTCTGCACCGACGGCTTCCACATAGCCATTGCCGCTCAAAAGAAGCTGGCCAAACAAGGCCTCCAACATCTCTGCGCGGGTCTGCGCGCCATTGGGACGCGAGATAAGCTGCAAAATCGGATGCGTCTCAAAGCGTTGGCTCGCGTCTTGCAAGATCAGTGGCAACGAGGCTGCGGCCTCCGCGATCATCTTGACCGAGCGAAAGCCCACCGGATTGCCCGAAAACCCCGTGCGCGTCAAAGACGCCGTGTCACGCGGACTCCACGCCACGCGGCCCGAGCCGTGATAGGCGATGACAGGCCCTGTCGCCGAGGCCTTCACCTCCGCCACCTCAGCCTGCCCGCGCCGCAAAAATTGAAATACCATGCCCGACCCCTGTGATCATCATCGTCGCAAAAAAGAAAAGGCCCCCGTCAAGATACGAGAGCCTCAGAATTTTAGTCGCCGTCTATTTGCCGCCACTGTCTGCCTATCGAAGCAGTCTCGGCGTCTTGAGGGCACAATCGCTCATGGCCCTTAAGAAGTGTTAAACGCTGCGAACGCGCGGAGCCGCAGCCGTTCCACGCCCCGGCATCAGTGCCGTAATTGCCCAAACAAGCGCATCCACACGGTCGGGCGAGCCCTTCCCGCGAAACCCGGTCGAGCACATCTGGCACATCTGATCTTCCAAAGCGCCAAGCCCGCCCACATGCGCCACACGGCCCTGCTCATACAGTGCCGCAATAGGTTCTGCGCGCGCAACCTTCCCGCGCGTGGCCCGCACAGGCGAGAATGGCGTCAAAGGCGACACGCTGGCCAGCAAGCTTTCCACCAGATCGCCACCTTGATTGACTTCCGCCACAACACGGTCTGCGTCATGGCGCTCATAGGCTGCCACCACTGCCTCGGCCCAAGCTTGCGGCGAGGCGCCTTGCACGGTCGCATCTTCCAACACCACCGCCTCCCAAGCCTCCGGCGGCCCGCTGGTTTTGGCCCCCACCACAACGATCCCGCACGCGTCGGACGCCTTGCCCGAGGACACCGCCGGATCAACGGCCACAACCACACGATCATACGCGACCCGCTCTGCCTTGCGCGCCCGCTCAATCGTGGCATTGGTCCAAAGCGCGCCTTCAATATCGGCCAGAAGCACGCCGTCAAGTTCCTGCCGCCCTTGTCGCGTCTGCCCATAACGCGCACGCACTTCCGCCAGGAAATTATCCGCCAGATAAGCGCGATTGGCCTCGGTCGGTGCGGTCGTTGTCACGGTGGAGCTGATCTCCAACACGCGCTTGAGCACATCCACATTGCGCGGCGTCGTGGTGACAACCTGCTGCGGATGCTCCCCAAGCCGCAGTCCAAACTGCAACATGTCCCACGCCTCGTCGCCCTTCTTCCACTTGGCCAACTCATCGACCCAAGCCGCATCAAACTGAGGCCCGCGCAGCCCCTCAGGGCTCGACGCGGAATGCGCCTCTGCAATGGCGCCGTTTTGCCATTCCAGCCGCTTGCGCCCGGCATTCCATTCAGGCCGTCTATCCGGCGGAGAACACGCAATGATCCCGCTTTCACCAAAGACCATGATGTCGCGCACTTGATCAAAGGTCTCGCCCACCAAGGCCACACGGCGCGCGCGCCCTTCATCCATCGGCAAGTTCCCCTCGACCTGCGCGCGCACCCATTCCGAGCCCGCGCGCGTCTTACCAGCCCCGCGCCCGCCCATGATCACCCATGTGCGCCAATCGCCCTCGGGCGGCATTTGATGATCAAAAGCCCAGAACTCGAACAACCACGGCAAAGCCGCCGCCTCATGATCACTCAGGCTCGCCAGAAACTGCGCTTGTGTCTCGGGCGCCGCGCAGGCGAGCCAATCTGCTCCCGATCTCAGATCGTGCCCGCTCAAAGTCGATTGCGTATTCTGCGGCATGTCCTGCGCGATCTGAGATAAGGTCATTTAATCTGTTTTCCTGTGCAATGGTCTGCGAGATGATCTTGGTGAGATCCGTATTCAGCTTGAACCCGAGCGAGTCGGAATCGACGATCCCCGCCCTGAGAATCTCACGCTGAAGAACCAATTCCCGGCTGAGGTCTTGGATCGACCACAACAACGCCTCAAGGTTCTCGTGAACGCGGCTATTCACCTCGGCCACATCTATCTTACCGCCTGTCTCAGGCGTCTCATTTTCAATACTCAATGTAATCCGCCTCTCATGCCCTCCGCACGAGCGAGGAAACGAAAAAGCGGCCCCGTGATTTACACGCGGACCGCTTTTCTCATTTCTTCCAACTTGGAGGCCACCTTGCGCCACAACCGCGCAAAAGTCAACGAGTTGCACATACCCGTAACCCCCGAACGCTGTTTGTTAACAGGGGGTTAAGCGACATTACTGATTGGCGCGCTCAGCCTCGATCTTGCGCCATTCCGCGACATTGGCGTTGTGCTCGGCCAAGGTTTCGGCAAAGGCATGGCCCCCTGTGCCATCGGCCACAAAGAAGATATAAGGTGTGGTGTCAGGGTTCAGCGCCGCTTCAATTGCGGCCTTACCGGGGTTGGCAATCGGTCCGGGCGGCAGGCCTTCAATCACGTAAGTATTGTATTTCGTCCGCCCGCGCAGCTCGCTTTGACGCAAACCGCGGCCCAAGCCATTCGATTGCCCGCGCGTAATGCCGTAAATCACTGTCGGGTCGGTTTGTAGCTTCATGCCTTGGCGCAAACGGTTGGTGAACACGCTGGCCACCTGCCGCCTTTCCGCCGCCACACCGGTTTCTTTTTCGACGATAGAGGCCAGAACCAGCGCCTCTTCCGGGCTTTCCAGCGGCACGGTCGGATCGCGCGCTTCCCAAGCGTCGGCCAGAATACGTGTCTGCGCCTCAGCCATCCGGGACAAAACCTCGCCCCGCTCAGCGCCACGGCTCACCTCATAGGTGTCCGGCGCAAGCGAGCCTTCCGCGGGCAACTCTTCCACATCACCCGTCAAAAAATCCGCAGATTTCATCCCTTCCACGATCTGCCAACTCGACAAACCTTCGGCAATCGATAGCCGGTACACAATCGGCGTCTCGGCGGCGACGGCCTCGGCATATGCAGCAGGCAACTCATCTCCGGCGGCAAACTCCGCCAACACGATTTCCTCACCCGTGCCCGGCACCCGCTCTCGGAAACGCATTTCCGATCCCGCATTGCGGATCACATAGGTCGCCACATAGCGAAACACGCTCGGGCCTCCGGAGGTAATGATATCAACGATTTCTTCCATCGAGGCACGCGCAGGAATTTCGTAGCTGCCGAACTTCAAATCACCCGAGCGATCAGCATATTCCGTGCCAACCCGAAACAGCATCGCGCTTGAGACCGCGCCTTGCGCTTCCAGCTTTTGCGACACATCACGCAAAGACGCGCCGCGCGGCACTTCAAAGAACGCCGCCTGCTCCAAAGGGCCTTCCGCGCCATATTGCACTTTGCCCCAGCCGATCAGACCGCCAAGCCCGATCAGGATGACGATAAACAAGGTCAGCGCATTGGATGCGATAGATTTCCACATCAGAAAACTACACTTTTCCCATGATCAAACAGGCATTCGTGCCGCCAAATCCGAACGAGTTCGACAGGACCACATTGACCTCCCGCTCCACTTTGCCATTGGCACACAGGTTCATATCGGTCTCGGCGGCCGGCGTATCAAGGTTGATCGTCGGCGGACAAACTTGGTCGCGAATGGCCAGAATGCAGAAGATCGCCTCAATCGCGCCCGCAGCCCCCAGCAAATGGCCCGTCATCGATTTGGTCGACGACATCGCGCATGAACCTGCTGCATCACCCAACAAGCGCTCGACCGCGCCCAACTCGATTGTGTCGGCCATGGTCGAGGTGCCATGAGCGTTGACGTAATCAATCGCGCTCACATCAATGCCTGCGCGTTTTACCGCCGCCCGCATCGCGCGCTCCGCGCCTTCATGATCCTCAGGCGGAGCAGTGATATGATGCGCGTCGCCCGACAGCCCGTAGCCTAAAACTTCTGCGTAAATCTTAGCACCGCGCGCTTTGGCGTGCTCATATTCTTCCAACACGACAACGCCAGCACCCTCGCCCATGACAAACCCGTCACGATCCGCGTCCCAAGGGCGCGAGGCCTTCTCGGGGTCGTCGGCATGAGCAGTTGAAAGCGCCTTACACGCGTTAAACCCAGCAATACCAATCTCGCAAATCGGGCTCTCAGCGCCGCCCGCGATCATCACATCGGCATCATCCAAAGCGATCAGCCGCGCCGCATCACCGATTGCATGCGCACCGGTTGAGCACGCCGTCACAACCGCATGGTTCGGGCCCTTAAAGCCGTAGCGGATCGAGACTTGGCCAGAGACCAGATTGACCAAAGCGCCCGGAATAAAGAACGGAGACACCCTGCGCGGCCCACGTTCCTTAATCAGCACGGCAGTGTCCGCAATCGACGACAATCCGCCAATGCCTGACCCGATCATAACGCCGGTGCGTTCCAGCTCGCCCTGATCGTCAGGCGTCCAGCCTGCGTCTTCAACCGCTTGTTGCGCCGCTGCCATCCCGTAGAGGATAAAGTCATCAACTTTGCGCTGCTCTTTCGGGGCCATGTAATCATCGGCGTTGAACTCGCCAGCACCCTCGCCACGCGGCACTTCGCAGGCATAGTTCGTCCCCAGATGTGAGGCGTCAAACTTCTCGATAGTCCGCGCGCCGGATTTGCCAGCCAGAGCGTTTGCCCAGCTTGCCTCCACGCCGTCGCCCAAAGGCGTAACCATCCCCAAACCGGTGATCACCACTCGCCGCATGCCCCACCCCTTTTCTCTCAATCCAGAAGGTTTAGTCGCGTCATACACGCCCGCCCCCTATAGGGGCAAGAGGGCCGCGCGCTGCAATCCGCCGATCGCTCAAAATACTAGGACACGCAAACCGCGCATTTGCACCTTGAAGCCAAGCCAAATCCCCGCCACTGATCTATCAAACAACCCTTGAAAGACACCCCAATGCCCGACTTGCAAGCGGCCAAAGCCGTCACCCGCTCGTTCACAGATAGCTTCGACAGCGCAGAGATCGCCGACAAACTCGCAATTCTCCAAGCCCATACCACCGCTGACTATACTTGGCGCGGCTTGCATCCTTTCAACGAGCAGCCCAATGCACAAGGTGCGCTCGACAGCTTCTGGACCCCGCTCCTGACAAGCCTCACCAGCTTGCAACGTCGCGAGGACGTGTTTTTTGCCGGCACAAATGATTGCGACGGGCATGACACCGTCTGGACCTGCTCCATGGGTCATTTCATGGGGCTTTTCGACACTCCATGGCTCGGCATCCAGCCTACAGGCAAGATCGCTTTCCTGCGCTACGCGGAGTTCCACCGCATCGAAGACGGCAAAATCGCCGAGACCGCTCTGTTTTGCGATATTTTGCACCTGATGCAGCAGGCCGGCCAATACCCGACCGACCATCAAACCGCCGCGCATTTCATCCAACCGGGGCCGCGCACCCATGACGGGCTTCTGAGAGACGCCCAAGACCCGGCCGAGGGCAAAACCACCCTCGCGCTCGTCAACGCCATGGCCAGCATGATCAGCAGCGTTAATACCTTGATGAACGATCCGGACGCGACGCCACCCACGCCGCAAGATGAGCTGGCCCAGCACTGGCACAAAGATATGTCGTGGTACGGCCCCGCAGGCATTGGCGCGACCTACACGATTGAGCGTTATATCGAACAGCACCAGCAACCCTTCCGGCGTGAACTCTCGAACCGCATCTTCAACGGCCATGTCGCAAGGCTGGCCGAGGGCAAATATTGCGGCTTTTTCGGCTGGCCCAACCTGACCGTCACGCCCACAGGCACTTATGCGGGGCTCAAAGGCAAAGGCCAACCCGCCGATATGCGCGTCGTCGATATCTACCGCCGTGACGGTGACAAACTGGCCGAGAACTGGATCTTCATCGACATGCTGCATTTCTTCAAAATGCAAGGCCATGACATTCTGGCCGATCTGCCAGCCAACAGATGACCCTGACGCTCTATAGCATTGACCACTCGCTCTATTGCGCCAAGACGCGGCTGGTCTTGCGCACGAAAGGCCTGACTTGGCAGGAGCTGCCACCCCCAGAGGGCGTCGGCTCGAATGCCTATCTCGCGCGTGTGCCCACAGGCAACCTACCCGCTCTGGTTGATGGTGACATGACGCTGACCGACAGCGAGGCGATTGCCGAATACCTCGAAGAGACCCATCCTGAACCCGCCATGCTGCCTCGAGACGCCAAGGCCCGCGCAAAATGCCGCGAGATTTCAAGGTTTCACGACACGCGGCTGGAACCCGCGCTCAGACTGCTGTTCTCAAATGTAGCCCCCAAGACCCGCAGCGAGGCCGAGGTCGAAGCCGCCCATAGAGAGATCACCAAGCGCCTCACAGCACTCTCCCACCTGCTTGCCGCATCGCCCTTACCGCGCGACACACTCTGGCTCAGCGACTGCGGGCTGGTCATCACGCTCGACTGGATATCGCTGTTCGAACGTCACGCCGTGCTGCCCAAGCTCCATTGGCCTGCACCGATAAAGACGTATCTCGCTCAAATCCACGCCCTGCCACAGGTCCGCGCAGAACTTGCCTTCTACCGCCCCCACATGGACGATTGGCTCAACTTCAAGACCACCTGACGCCAAGTCAACCTTCGGGCCCTCTTGCCGCAGAAAGGCCTGAATTTATTGGAAAAATTAACGTTTAAGATGATCTAAACGTAAACTGTGGCGAAATGGTCTGGTTTCTCCCCTAATATGGCCCAGATGCCCTGCATATATCTAAGCCAAGGATCAGGCCGTTGGTAAACGGTCACCTCTCACGGAGCATAAAGATTATGGTCTGGTCCCCCACTCCCCCGACAAACCTATAGAT
>CAZCEW010000019.1:0-34036 GCA_964497775.1 uncultured Rhodobacterales bacterium | reverse complement strand
GCCGACTATCAGGGTCAGGCGCGCTATATGCACCGCATCACGGTCGAAGGGCAATCTCTGGAGGCAGGCTAAGCCCTAGCCAACAAAGGCTTTTTCGACCACATAATGTTTGGGGTCAGAATTCGCGCCTTCCTCTAGCCCGAAGCCTTCAAGGATCTCTTTGAGGTCCGTATTCAGCCCCAGAGAGCCGCACACCATCGCGCGATCTGTCTCGGGCGTCATGGCGGGAATGCCAAGATCCTCAAAGATTTCGCCCGAGCGCAGCTTGTCGGTGACGCGGCCCATCTTCGGGCTCTGCTCGCGCGTTGTGGTCGGATAGTAGCGCAGCTTGGCGAGGTTTTCAGCGCCCAACAGCTCTTGCATCATCTCGTCGGAATGAAGGCCTTCGATCAACTCGCGACCATAGTCCAGCTCGGCCACATCGCGGCAGGTATGGGTGATGATGACCTCGTCATAATCCTCGTATGTTTGCGGATCGCGCAACAGCGAGGCGAACGGCGCAAAGCCTGTGCCAGTGGCGAAAAACCAAAGTCGCTTGCCCGGAAGCAGCGCATCATGGACCAGCGTGCCCACAGGTTTGGGGCGCAAAATGATCTCGTCGCCCGGTTGGATATGTTGCAATTTCGAAGTCAGCGGCCCGTCTTGCACCTTGATCGAATAGAACTCCAACTCCTCATCCCAGGATGGCGAGGCGATGGAATAGGCCCGCAAGAGCGGCTTTTGCTTGCCGGTCTCGGGATGCGGATCGCCCATCAGGCCGATCATCACGAATTCGCCGGAGCGAAAGCGCAAAGACGCAGGCCGCGTCACCCGAAAGGAGAACAGACGGTCGGTCCAATGCGTCACCTGCGTGACGGTTTGCGCGTCGGGCAGGGTGGGGACGGGTTTGGCGGTGGCTTCGGTCACGGGCGTATGCTCAGTCATAATCTATCATGCGAGGGGTATTTCATCCCCGCTCCTTACTAGTCTTTGATTTGTGTCAGGAAAAGGCGGAGTTCAGCCGCGCAGACGATTTTGATAGCTATGGGCTTTCCAATCGGCGCGTGCGAGCCATTGTTCCTCGGGCTGGCGGGCGGCGAGATCATCGTCGATCTCGACCTCGTCAAAGCCTGACCGGCGCGCCATCGCGTATTGATCGGCAATCACATGACCCCGCGCGCGCAAGATGCCCGTATAGCCCATCAGGCGCAATTGCTGCGCGATGGTGAACCCGCGCCCATCCGCAGAAGAGGGGAAATCAACGCGGATCATCTTGATCTCGCTCAGACGATTGGACAGCGCTTTGGGCTCTGCATCAGACGGCACATCAATGCAACACGGCGTGTCATTGGCCGGCAGATCGGCCAGATCGGTGAAGCCGCGATCCCAAGTGTCAGGCGCGAAACCGGTATCGGTGACAATAATGCTCATGCGGCTTTTCCTTTGCGGGTGATGCGGCCATCCACAATGTGGATACCGCATTCTGATTTTTCTCTTCCACGCCAACGACCTGCGCGGATATCTTCATCTTGTGCAACCTTCGTGGTGCACGGCGCACAGCCCAGTGATTTGAACCCTTTGGCCACCAGCGGATGGCGCGGTAATTTATGCTCGGTCATATAGGCCTCAAGCTGCTCTGAGCCCCAGCCTGCCAGAGGGTTCACCTTGATCTTGCGGCCTTCTTTCTCAAAGACCTCCATCTGAGCGCGCTGCCCGCCATGAATGCGTTTGCGGCCCGTGATCCAGCCGTCAAACTCCGCCAGTGCCTCTTGCAATGGTTGGGTTTTGCGCAGATCGCAGCAGCCGTCAGGGTTGTTTCGATGCATCAAGCCGTCGACGTCACGCTCCAGAAGAGTAGCGCGAGAAGGGCGGATGATGCGCACATCCGTGAGCCCCAGATGTGCTGCGACCTCGCGCTGATAGGCCAGCGTCTCGTCAAACAGCATCTCTGTGTCGAGAAACAGCACCGGCGTGTCAGGATTGATCTGCGCCACCATATGCAACAGCACGACGCTTTCCGCGCCAAAGCTCGACACCATGGCGACGCGGCCAAGGCTGAGATCATCAAGCACGTGTTTCAGGACAGTCTGCGGATCGCTCTTGCGGTGAAGCAGGTTGCGGCGCTCTGCCAGTTCCTTAAGCGGCATCGGCTTTGGCCTCAGCGGAGGTGTCGGGGTAAAGTGCTGCCTTGAACGGCGCGAGGCCGAGGCGGCGGTAGGCGTCGATGAAGCGCTCCTCCGTGCTTTCGCGCAGATCGAGATAGGCCGCGATCAGACGCTCGATGGCGGGCACGATTTCGTCGTAAGCAAAGCCCGGTCCGGCACGTTCGCCGATGGCTGCGGTCTCTGTGTGATCGCCACCCAGCGTGATCTGGTAGTTTTCAACGCCCGCGCGGTCGAGCCCGAGGATGCCGATATGGCCGACATGATGGTGACCACACGCATTGATGCAGCCCGAGATTTTGATCTTCAGATCGCCGATCTCATGCTCCAGTTTCAGCGCGTCAAACCGCGTGGCAATCTGCTGAGCCACGGGGATCGAACGGGCCGTAGCCAGCGCGCAGTAATCCATACCGGGGCAGGCGATGATGTCGGAGATTTTACCGATATTTGCCGTCGCAAGCCCAACGTCTTTCAAACGGGCATGAATGGCCGGAAGGTTCGATTTGTGCACGTGAGGCAGGATTACATTCTGCTCATGACTGATACGAAGTTCGTTATGTGCAAGCTCGCGCGCGATCTCGGCCATCACGCGCATCTGATCCGAGGTCGCATCGCCGGGCGTTTGCCCATGCGCTTTGATCGAGATCGACACAATGGAATAGTCCGAATTGCGATGCGCCGTCAGGTTGGTATCAGCCCAAGAGCGGAACACGGGGTCGCTGTGGTAAGCCTCCTTGAAGGGCGCCAGCGAGGCAGTGGAAAATTCCGGCGATTTGAACTGGTTTTCAATGCCTGCCAGCATGTCCTGATCGACGCCTTTGAACAAAGGCTTGAGCTGCGCGAAGCGGTCCTCGACCAGATCGCGAATAGTCTCGATCCCGTTCTCATGGACGGTGATTTTGATCCGCGCTTTGTACTTGTTGTCGCGACGGCCCAGCAGATTGTAGACGCTGACAATGGCTTCCGCATAGGGCAGCAAATCGGCCTTGGGCAGGAAGTCGCGGAGCACTTTGCCGATCATCGGCGTGCGGCCCAAACCGCCACCGATCACGACCTCATAGCCCTTTGCGCCGTCCTTCGTGACCATCCGCAAACCGATATCATGCGCCTTGATCACAGCGCGATCATTGGGCGAGCCGGTCACGGCAATCTTGAATTTGCGCGGCAGGAATTGGAACTCCGGGTGGTCTGTCGACCATTGGCGCAGCAGCTCTGCCGTGGGGCGGGGGTCTTCGATCTCGTCGGCCGCAGCGCCCGCGAAATGGTCTGCCGTCACGTTGCGGATCGTGTTGCCGGATGTCTGAATGGCATGCATCCCGACCTCACCCAGCGCGTCGAGCATATCGGGCACGTCGCGCAGTTCCGGCCAGTTATACTGGATGTTCTGGCGCGTGGTGAAATGGCCGTAGCCTTTGTCCCACTTGTCGGCAATATCGGCCAGCACGTCCATTTGATCGGCGTTGAGCGTGCCGTAAGGAATGGCCACGCGCAGCATATAGGCGTGCAATTGCAGATAGAGCCCGTTCATCAGGCGCAGCGGCTTGAACTCGTCCTCTGTCAGAGAGCCATCAATGCGCCGCTCCACTTGCGCGCGAAACTGAGCATTGCGTTCCGCTAGAAAGTCGCGGTCGAAGTCATTGTATTGATACATTAATTCAGCTCCGATTGCTTGCCGTGATTGTAGTTGGATGGGCCTTTGGTGCGAAACTCTTCGCGAAAATGCGCAGGGCGCGCCGCGCCATCTGTGACCAGCACATCGGCCATATAGGCGCCCACGACATGATCGGGTTGAGACATGGCGTGCAGCAAACGCAAATCGCCATGCGCCTCGTCCTCGATCACTTCGGCCTCGGCCAGATCGCGGCTCCATTCGTCACTTGTCGTCAGATAGATCACGTCGCCTTCCAGCAGCGCATTCGCGGTGACGACTTTCGGGGTAAAGGGCTTGCTCATATCGCGGCCTCCAGATTGATGTCTTCTACCGCATCAAGTGCGGCGCGGGGCGCGAGGCCTAGGAACACCAGCGCAGGGCCGGTCAGATTGGCCTCTGTCAGGCTCGGCTCAAGCGAGCCAATGGTGGTCGACAAGATCCGCTGATCGGCGCGCGAGGCGTTTTCGATCACCGTCACAGGCGTCGCAGGATCGGCGCCATGCATCAGCAGGCGGCCTTGAATGAAGCGTGCGGATTTCTTGCCCATATAGATGGCTGCCACTTCACCCACTTGCGCCAAAGCGCGCCAATCGTGATCGGCGAAGCCTTTGGTGTCGTGGCCCGTGATAAAGCGCACGCCCGAATTGCGGCCACGCTTGGTGAAGCTTTGGCCAAGGGCGGCTACGGCCGCAGAGGCAGAGGTGATGCCCGGCACAATGGACCACGCAACGCCCGAGGCCTCGCAGGCCTCGATCTCTTCGTCTAAGCGGCCAAACACGGTCGGATCGCCCGATTTCAACCGCACCACATGGGCGCCGCCACGTGCATGGCTGACAATCATCTCATTTATCGCATCTTGGGTCATAGACGGCCCGAAGCCTTCCTTGCCGGCGCTCAGCATCACCGCTTCACGGCGCGCGAGCTCCAGGATTTCAGGGGCGACGAGGCGGTCATAAATCACCACATCCGCCTCATCGAGCGCTTTGCGCGCTTTCAACGTCAAAAGCTCCGGATCACCGGGGCCTGCGCCCACCAGATCAACGCGACCCTCTTTGGTGCTTGCGCTCAGGTGCTTGTCCAGCAGGCCTTCAAGCGAGGCTTGGGCTGCGTCCTCAGATTGAATGTCGGCGCTATAATACTCCGCCCAGAACTCGCGGCGTTTGACGCCAAAGGGCAGGGCGTCGGCTTTCGCGCGAAACGCTTTGCCGATCCGCGCCATCAGGCCGAGCTTCGGTGACAGCTGCTCTTCAAGGCTGCGTTTGATCTTGCGCGCCAGAACGGGGGCCGCACCTTCCGTGCCAATAGCCACCACCACTGGGTCGCGGTCGACCATGGCGGGGGTGATGAATTGGCTGTCAGCGAGATTGTCGACGATATTGACAAGCGCGCCGTCGCGATGGGCCAGACCTGCCACGCGCGCATCTTCCGCGTCATCTTCATTGGCCGCATAGAACAGCGCGGCGCAGAGCGCGTCGCCCGCCTCCATTGCACGCGGGATAAGTGTCAGGCGACCCTCGCGCGCCCAATCCAAGATCTCAGGCGCCGCGTCATCCGCCACGACTGTCAGCTTCGCCTCGGACTTCATCAAAAGCCGCAGCTTCGCCAGCGCAGCTTCACCGCCGCCCGACAAAACAATGCGGCGTCCTTCGACGGCGAGAAAGATCGGGAAGTGCTTCATGATGCCGCTCCTGTGTTGTGACTTGAGTTAAATATAGAAAAAATTCCTAATAATGCCTATCCATCAGGCAAGATAAGGAATATTGTTCCGACAATGAGAAATTTCGGAACGCATGTTCCAAATTCAAAGGAATTGCAGAATGGACATACGCCTCGACGCCATGGATCGGAATATCCTCGCAGAGCTGCAACGCGACGCCTCACAAAATCTTGAGGAAATTGCCGCCAAAACCGGCTCTTCCAAGACGCCTGTGTGGAACAGAATCAAGAAATTGCGTGCCGCAGGGGTGATCAAACAGGACACGGTCGTGTTGGATGCAGAGATGTTGGGGCTAGAGGCCTGCTTCTTCGTCTTGATCCGCACATCCGAGCATGAGGCGGACTGGCAGGACAAATTCCTCCATGCGCTGCGCGCGCGGGCCGAAGTTATGGAAGCGCACCGTTTGGCAGGCGATATCGACTACATTTTGAAAGTCCGCGTCGCCAATGCCCGCGCCTATGACGAGTTCTATCAGGCGCTCATCTCAGAAGTCCGAATCTTCAACGTCACAGCGCTTCTGTCGATGGAGGAGATCAAATCGACCACCGCTTTGCCGATCTGACCTCCCTGTGGATAGATTCGAGCGATTGGTTCCGTTTGCAAAACAAAGCCCCGGCAGACACCGGAATCGTTGCCAAAACCATAAGAAATAAAGGACATTTCACGGCTATTTGACGGCCCAAATAGGTTGTCAGTCCTGCCGAAATCCTTCAAATTTACAAGGTGTCTATGTAGCGAGTGTCAAAATGCGTCGGTTTATATCTATCCCACTTCTCGAAACCATGTTCTTTGCGCTGCTGATCCTCGGCACGATGCAATAAAGGCTACGGCCTAAGTTTCGCTCCGCTCCAACGCGATCAACGCATCCAGACGCGGCAGGCTGATCTCACCCATCACAAGCGTTTTGCCCACCACCATGGCGGGCGTGCCGATAATTCCGAAAATCTGCGCCAGCGCTTTTACGCGGTCGATCTGGGCCAACACGTCAGGCTGATCCATATCGCGCGCCAACTGATCCGTGTCCAAGCCCAAATCCGCAGCCACGCTTTCGATATAGGCAGGCGTCACGCGAAACCCCGAGCGCATCAGCCGCTTATGCATCGCCAGATACGCGCCTTGACGCTCCGCCGCTAAGGCCGCGCGCGCGCCGATCACCGAGGTCTCGCCCAGAAGCGGCAATTCATGCCAGGTGATGCGAACGCTCGGATCGCTTTGGCTGATTTCATCCAGCCGCTTGGTCAGAACACGGCAATAGGGGCAGTTATAATCGGAAAAGCTGGCAATCCGAACCGTCCCGTCCGCGTGGGGTCCGTAAAGATGGCGCTCCAGATCGGCGCTTGTGTCATCGACCAAAGCCGCAAACCCGTCGCGCGTCCCACCTTCAAGGCCAAAGAACGGATCAAACCCGCCTGACAATTGCCCGCCTTCAAAGCTGCGAAACCCCGCAGGGCTGTCCAGATCAACGAACTCGAACCGGCCGGAAAACAGCCGCTGGACGGGGGCTTTCAAGGCCCAGACGCCAATCATTGCGCCCGCGCCGATCAACAGGCCGCGACGGCTTAGACCCATCTAGGCGTCCAATGCGTCCAGAATGCGCACCCAAGAGCGGATGCCTTTATGGAAGCTCGACAGATCGTATTTCTCATTGGGCGAATGCAACTGATCATCATCCTTGCCGAACCCCGCCAATAGCGCGTCCATCCCTAGGATATCCTTAAAATAGCCCGCAATCGGGATCGATCCGCCGCAGCCCACGAAAGCTGCAGGGCGGGGCCATTCATCGCTGAGCGCTTTGCGTGCTTTCTCGAACGCCGGGTGATCCGTCGACATTTCCGAGGCAGGCGAGGCGCCGTGATCTTGGAACGTCACCGTGCAATCGTCGGGCAATTGGCTTTCGACCAGTTTGCGGAAGGCTTTGCGGATCACATGCGGGTCTTGCCCGGGAACAAGGCGGAACGAAATCTTCGCAGTGGCTTTCGACGGCAAAACGGTTTTGAACCCGTCACCCTCATAGCCGCCCGAGATGCCGTTGACCTCGCAGGTGGGGCGCGACCAGATCATCTCAAGACCCGTGCGTCCATCTTCGCCCGCAGGCACGCCAAGGCCCACTTCGCCCAGGAATTGCGAGTTGGAAAACCCAAGATCGGACCATTGCTTGGCAATATCATCGGGCAGTTCCTCAACGCCGTCATAAAAGCCCGGCACCGTGACGCGGCCAGACGGGTCATGCAGCCCCGCAATAATGCGCGACAAAACGCGGATCGGGTTCATCGCCACGCCGCCATACATGCCGGAATGCAGGTCTTTATTGGGGCCAGTGATTGTGACCTCTTCGCCCAACAACCCGCGCAGGCGAGTGACGATGGCGGGTGTTTCCTCGCCAAACAGCCCCGTGTCGCAGATCAGCGCCACATCAGCCGTCAGCTCTTTGGCATTGTCCTTCATGAACGGCACCAGCGAGGGCGAGCCGCTTTCTTCCTCGCCCTCAAAGAAGATCGAGATCTTGGCGGGCAGGGTGCCGGTGACGGATTTATAGGCGCGGCAGGCCTCCACAAATGTCATCAACTGGCCCTTGTCATCGGACGAGCCACGCCCACGGATGACCTTGCCTTTCGGCGTGTCCTCAATCGCGGGCTCAAAGGGTGGGTTGTCCCATAGGTTCAGCGGATCAACTGGCTGCACATCATAATGGCCGTAAAACATCACATGCGTGCCGGAGCCTTGCGCATGCGCCATCACCATCGGATGACCGGGTGTGGCGCGTTTCGAGGCGTCAAATCCAATCGAGGCCAGATCATCGACCAGCCAATCAGCCGCGCGGTCGCAATCGGCGGCATATTTCGGATCGGTTGAAATTGACGGAATGCGCAGCAGCTTCATCAGCCGCGCGCATGAATTGTCCAGATCGGCATCGACCTGCTGTAGAATTTTCTCAAGTGACATCTGACAGCCCCCTAGCCCTCATGTCATAAACGTTAACCAGATGTTATCAGCCTTGGCAGGGCGATCCAACGGCTCACGCTCACAAATCCGTGCGCCCGTAGCGCCACACGAAACAATGATGAAAACCCGCTTTCACTAGCTCCGTTCTGTGGCCTATCATGGGGAAGAACAGAGAGTTTTGCTCAAGGAAATAAGATGAAATCGCTGATCTGCCTCGCCGTGGCCCTTAGTTTTGGCGTCTCGGGCGCTTTTGCCGAATCACTCAGCTTCAACGAGGCCAAGCGCGCCTTGCCGCGTGCGACGGCAAAACCGGTGGTAACCACTTACGCGGACCGCGTGCCGGAGGCCGACAAAGCCAAGCTGACGGGCGCCAATCAATCGCTTGATGATGTGCTGGGCGTTTTGGGCGGTGCGCTGCAAAATTACGGCGCGGTCGCGATTTCACCCTCCGAAGGGCTGTTCGTCGAATGGCTCAACGGCGTGTCGCAATTTCATTCCACCGCCACGGCGCGCGCCGCTGCCATCGCCTATTGCAATGGCCAGAAGAAATCCGCCTCCGCGCCTTGTGTTGTGATCGCGGAAACTGCACCCAAAGGCGCCAAGCCGGGCTTTTCGCTCAGCGCCAACGCCAATGCCGCTTTGCGCCGCGACTACCGCAAATTGGCCAAGCCCCGCGCATTCGCGATCTCTGACGCGACAGGCAATTTCGGCATGGCGCGCGGCGATGGCGGGCGGGCGATGGATGCGTGCGAAAAAGCGGCCAAAGGCGCCAGCGATTGCCGCATCGTGATCGCCGACTAGATAACAATTCGGTGGGGTGGCAAATTGTAGCCTGTCCGCTCCAAGCCGCGCGACTTATACAGTCTGGAATCATCTACGAGGACGGCCCCAGCTTTGAGTGACCCTGTCTCCCTTTACGACACCGCGATCGATGCGGCACTGGCACGCCTGCATGACGAAGGCCGCTACCGCACCTTCATTGATGTAGAGCGCGCGCGCGGGCAGTTCCCGTCGGCTCAGCGCACCCGCGAGGACGGAACCGTGCAAGACATCACCATCTGGTGCGGCAATGACTATCTGGGCATGGGCCAACACCCGACCGTTCTGGCCGCGATGAAAGAGGCGATTGACGCCACGGGCGCAGGCTCTGGCGGTACGCGCAACATCTCGGGCACGACGATTTATCACAAAGCGCTGGAAGCCGAGCTCGCCGATCTGCACGGCAAAGAGGCGGCCCTTTTGTTCACCTCCGCCTATATCGCCAATGACGCGACGCTATCGACGCTGCCAAAGCTGCTTCCGGGCTTGGTAATCCTGTCTGACGCGCTCAACCATGCCTCGATGATCGAAGGCATCCGGCGCAATGGCGGCGATAAGCGGATCTTCAAACATAATGACCTCGATGATCTGCGCGCGCAGTTGCAAGCCTTGCCGAAAGGCACGCCCAAACTGATCGCCTTTGAATCGATCTATTCGATGGATGGCGATTTCGGACCGATTGGGGCGATTTGCGATCTGGCCGAAGAGTTTGGCGCGCTGACCTATATTGACGAGGTCCATGCCGTCGGCATGTACGGCGCGCGCGGCGCCGGTGTGGCGGAACGTGACGGGCTGATGGAGCGGATCGACATCATCAACGGCACGTTGGCCAAAGCCTATGGCGTGATGGGCGGCTACATCACCGCCAGCGCGAAAATGGTAGATGCAGTAAGGTCTTACGCGCCGGGCTTCATCTTCACCACCTCGCTTCCGCCAGCGGTTGCGGCGGGCGCTGCGGCCTCTGTCAGCCATCTGAAATCTGACGCCAGCCTGCGCGCGGCGCATCAACAAGCGGCCGCCGATCTGAAAGCGCGCTTTACCAAACTTGGCCTGCCGCTGATTGATCACGGCAGCCATATCGTGCCCGTCCATGTCGGCAATCCAGTGATGTGCAAAATGATCTCTGATCATCTGCTCGAAGATCACGGCATCTACGCACAGCCGATCAATTATCCCACCGTTCCGCGCGGCACGGAGCGTTTGCGCTTCACGCCGTCTCCGGTCCACACACCGCTTATGGTTGATGCACTTGTCCATGCGATGGACGATCTTTGGTCGCATTGTGCCCTTAATCGTGCCGAGCTTACGGGCTAGACCGTAACTGTCGTTCAAAGCCGCTAGCATTTGTGTTAACCTTACGCAGAAGCACTGTCGCTGGGGGCCGAATCGACAATGTGACTATGCAACTATGTAAATTTGTAGGCAGAGCGGGATGTTGGGGCGAAAATCACAACCCAAATCTGAAGAGAAAGAAGACCGTCAGGGCTTTGATGCCTATGACGTGTGTCTGGGCGACGTCATGCGCGGCGAGCGTGCGACGATGGGCAAGTCTCTTCTCGACGTCCAGCGCGAGCTGAAAATCAAAGCCACCTACATTGCGGCCGTCGAAAATGCCGATCATTCCGTCTTTGAAACGCCTGGATTTATCGCAGGTTACGTGCGTTCTTATGCGCGCTATCTCGGGATGGATCCCGAATGGGCTTACAACCGGTTTTGCGAAGAAAGCGGCTTTTCAGGCATCGAAGGCCTGTCGAGTGCCGCCAATAAGCCGAAAAACAAGACCACGCGCGCCCGCTCTGGCGGTGATGACGCGATCACCAAACCCGTGGCTCCTTACGCCCCCGCAGGCGAGGCGCTTATGTCGCGGATTGAGCCCGGTGCTATCGGCTCGATCCTCGTGCTTTTCGCGCTGATCGCGGCTTTGGGCTATGGCGGCTATTCGGTCTTGCGCGAAATCCAACGCGTCGAATTTGCCCCTGTCGATCAAGCTCCGGGCGTCACCGCTGACGTCGCAACATTCGAGACTGGCCCCACAATCGCAGCCCCTGCCGGCACCGCCAGCGCAGGGCTCAGCGCGCCATCTGCCGATGCGCTGGACAGGCTGTACCGCCCGCAAGCGCTTGAAGCGCCGGTTCTTACTGCCCGCGACGGCCCGATTGCCGCAATTGATCCCGGCACCAATGGCACCACGCCTGACCCCGTTGTGTCTGAGGTCGACGAGACGCAAATCGTGCGCACCTCAAATGATCTGACCCCATTTCCGCCCGTTCAAGTGGTTGAGCGTCAAGAACCCGATGTCGTCGTCTTCGCCGTGCGCCCCGCTTGGGTGCGCATTGCTGACCCGGATGGCACCGTTTTGTTCGAAAAAATCCTCGATGCGGGGGAGCGTTACGTTCTGCCGCAAACCGAAGTGGAGCCGCTCTTGCGCGCAGGGAATTCCGGCTCTGTCTATTTCTCGGTGCTGGGCGAAACGCTTGGCCCTGCAGGCCCTGGCACATCTGTCGCCAAAAACGTGGCCCTCGGCGTCGAGGCGATCATCGCCAATTATGAAGAGGCCGATCCGAACACGGACCCGAGCCTGCCGGAAACTCTGCGCTATTTCGCGGAAAACCCGCTTGATGTGCCGATCGTCGACCGCGACGCGCCGATCATCGAATAACCACTCCTAAGACCATCCGGCAAAATACCGCACCGCTTTTGATTGCGAGCGCGGCTGACGCGGCCTATATCTGATGTAAATCAAACCTGACACAGCTAGGCCCGTGCCCATGTCCCTTCATGCCATCCGCCCTTGGCGTCAAATTGACCGCCGCACCTCGCGCCAGATCATGGTGGGCAATGTGCCCGTGGGGGGCGATGCCCCGATCTCGGTGCAAACCATGACCAACACGGACACTTCAGACGTCAAAGCGACGGTAGATCAGGTCAATGCCTGCGCAGAGGCGGGCGCAGATATCGTGCGCATCTCAACGCCGGATGAAAGCTCTACCACTGCGCTCAAAGAGATCATCAAACATGTCTCGGTGCCGATCGTGGCAGATATCCATTTCCACTATAAGCGCGCCATTGAAGCCGCCGAGGCCGGTGCCGCCTGCCTGCGCATCAACCCGGGCAATATCGGCGATGCGAGCCGCGTGCGCGAAGTGATCAAGGCCGCGAAAGATCACGGCTGTTCAATCCGCATCGGCGTCAATGCAGGAAGCCTAGAGAAGCATCTCTTGGACAAATATGCCGAGCCTTGCCCTGAGGCGATGATCGAAAGCGGGCTCGATCATATCCGTATCCTCGAAGACAACGATTTCCAGAACTACAAGATCAGCTGCAAAGCCTCTGACGTGTTTCTTGCCGCTGCCGCTTATCAAGGTCTGGCCGAAGCTACTGATGCGCCCATTCATCTTGGCATCACGGAAGCGGGCGGGCTGACCTCCGGCACGATTAAATCAGCCATCGGGCTTGGCAATCTGCTGTGGATGGGTATCGGCGACACGATCCGCGTCTCGCTGTCGGCGGACCCAGTCGAAGAGGTCAAAGTCGGCTACGAGATACTCAAATCCCTCGGCCTGCGTCACCGCGGCGTCAACATCATCTCTTGCCCGTCCTGCGCGCGGCAAGGCTTCGACGTGATCAAAACCGTCGAGGCGCTAGAGTCGCGGTTGGAACATATCAAAACCCCCATGTCGCTCAGCATTATCGGCTGCGTCGTCAACGGCCCCGGTGAGGCGCTGATGACAGATGTGGGCTTCACGGGCGGGGGCGCGGGCTCTGGCATGGTGTATCTGGCGGGCAAGCAAAGCCATAAGCTCAGCAATGATCAGATGATTGATCATATCGTCGAACAGGTCGAAGCCAAAGCCGCCGAAATTGACGCCGCCGCAGATGATGTCGCGGCCGAGTAATCACGCATGCTGAAAATCATCGCTTTGGTGATCGCTTGCTTGCTGATTGCAGGGTTTGCCTATGTCCGGCTGGCTCCGCTAGATGCCGCCACGCTGCATGTCGATCCTGAAGGCGCACCAAAGCCTTCAAACCCCGGCCATGCGTTTGTGCGCAAAGGAGGCGATATCGAGCCGCGCATCTATGATCTGGCGCGCAGCGAAATGGCGCAAAAGCTAGAGGCCATCATCCTAGGCACCCCGCGCACAATCAAGCTCGCAGGCGATCTGGACACGAGCTTTGCTACTTACGTCACACGCTCGAAACTCTGGGGGTTTCCCGATATTGCCTCGGTGAAAATCATTGACGCGGGGCAGGGCAAATCCTCACCCGTGATATTCTCACGCCAGCGCTATGGCTATGACGACCTAGGCGTCAACCTCCAACGCGTGCAAACCTGGCTAAACCAGCTCTAACCCGTTACGCAGCTTTGCCCGGTCTCGCGCCACATCGGCACGTTCAGCGACATTTCGCAGCGCGCCATAAAGACACGCCCGCCGACCTCAAGGCAGCGGTTTTCCCCAAGCTCGACCCGTGCGCCGCCTTTGTCGGTGCAAAAGCAATCCACGGTCTTGCCGGAAGGCGAGGTGACATCTGCCGCCAGCGGCGTCGCAAACGCGATCAATATCAATGCTCTTTTCAACATGGGCCAAGAATAGCACACTTGACCGCGCCTTGCCAAATGCCCATCACATCACCATGGTCCCGTTAGACAGATTACAGCAGATCACCGAGCGGTTTGAATACCTTGAGGCGAAACTCGCCTCGGGCGACACGGATGATATTGCAACCGTCAGCCGCGAATATTCCGACCTCAAACCCGTCGCCGATGAGGTCGCGGCCTACCGCCAATTGCTGTCCGATATCGACGAGGCCGAAGCGATGCTGGCGGACCCCGAAATGAAAGAGCTGGCCGAAGAAGAACTGCCCGGTCTCAAAGCGAAACTGCCCGACGCTGAGGCCTCGATCAAACTGGCGCTCTTGCCGAAAGATGCCGCCGATGCGCGGCCTGCAATGATCGAAATCCGCCCCGGCACAGGCGGCGACGAGGCGGCACTTTTCGCGGGCGATCTACTCAATATGTATCGCCGCTATTCTGAGGAACGCGGCTGGAAATTTGAGGTCATCGAGATGGCCGAAAGCGATCTGGGCGGCATCAAGGAAGTCACCGCCCATATCAAAGGCACCAACGTCTTCGCGCGCCTGAAATTTGAGAGCGGCGTGCACCGCGTCCAGCGCGTCCCTGTCACCGAAAGCGGCGGTCGCATCCACACATCTGCCGCCACCGTCGCCGTGTTGCCCGAGGCCGAAGAGGTCGATATCGACATCCCCGCCACGGATATCCGCATCGACACAATGCGCGCCAGCGGGGCAGGCGGCCAGCACGTCAACACCACCGATTCAGCCGTGCGCATCACTCATATCCCGTCGGGTATCGTTGTCGTCAGCTCCGAGAAATCGCAACACCGCAACCGCGAGATCGCCATGCAAGTCCTGCGCGCACGGCTCTATGATGCGGAGCGTCAAAAGATCGACGACGCGCGCTCCGCGGATCGCAAGGCGCAAGTGGGCTCGGGCGACAGATCGGAACGGATCCGCACCTATAATTTCCCGCAAGGCCGCATGTCCGATCACCGCATCAACCTGACGCTCTATAAGCTCGATCAAGTCATGCAAGGTGATCTGGACGAAATCATCGACGCGCTGACCGCCGACCACCAAGCGCAATTGCTGGCAGAGCAAGGGCTGTGACCGAGGCCGAGGCGCTAGAGATTTTGCGCAAGGCCGGGATTGAGGACGCAAGCCACGGCCTGCAACGTCTGAAATCCGCCCAGATCGGGTTTGCCGAGGCCATACGCCGCCGCGCGACAGGCGAACCGGTCAGTCAAATCCTAGGCACCCGCGCCTTTTGGAAGCACGAGTTCTACGTCACCTCAGACGTGCTCGACCCGCGCCCCGACACGGAAACGCTTGTAGAGGCCGCACTGTGCGGAAATTTCAGCCGCGTTCTTGATCTGGGCACCGGATCGGGCTGTATATTGCTGTCGCTTCTGGCGGAGCGCGAAAACACCCAAGGCGTCGGCGCTGATCTAAGCGGCAGGGCGTTGGTTGTGGCGCTCAAAAATGCCAAGCGGTTAGGTCTCAGCGACCGCGTCGACTTGATCCAGTCAAACTGGTTTCGTGCGCTGTCAGGCCGCTTCGATCTGATCGTCTCGAACCCGCCCTATATCACCGCCGAGGCCTATGAGACGCTCCACCAATCCGTCCGAGAATTCGAGCCCAAATTAGCCCTGACCCCCGGCGGTGATGGGCTGGAGCCCTACCGCATCATCGCCCGAGACGCGCCAGGTCACATGACCCCAGACGCGCGCCTGATCGTCGAGATCGGCTATGACCAAGACACGGCTGTCACCGAGATATTCGCGCAAGCGGGATTCGTTGAAATCACCTGCCTCAAAGACCTCAACGCCAAACCGCGCGTGATTTGTGCGAAATTGGCACAAAGCGGCTGAAAACCTTATTTCGGCCCAAAGATCGGCAAAAAACACTTGCAAAACAGTCCCCGCGCTGTTTTGGTCTTGCTCAGTAAGGCGCAGGCGATCATCGCCCCTTACGCTTAAGCCAAAAATAAGGTCTCGATCTTACGTCATGGGGACGCCGTCATATTGAAGCGGATAAGATCGATAACATAGGCCGACTGCCAAAGGCTGGAACAAAAACCACCATGAGATCACAAAAATCCCGTTCGCGCGGTAAGAACCGCAACAACAATAACAACCGCTCCGGCGTCAATGTCGTCAATCGCGTCTTCGATAGCTCGGGACCGGAAGGCAAAGTGCGCGGCACGCCGCAGCAAATCATTGATAAATATCAGCAATTGCACCGTGATGCCCAGCTTGCAGGCGACCGTGTGGCGGCTGAAAACTTTGCTCAACACTCTGAACATTACGCGCGCCTTTTGGGCGTGGCGATGCGCGAGCAAGAGGCCAAACGCGAGGCGCAAGAAGCCCAGCAGGCCCAACACCGCGAACGCCAGCGCGAACGCAACGAACAGCAGGGCGGCAATCAAAACCAAGGCGGCGGACATAATAATGGCGGCGGTGATCAACCGCGCGCTGAGGCCCCGAAAGATCAAGGCTCCAAAGACCAGCCCGATGTGATTGATGTGGCTGAAAGCGATAGCGGTCTGGTTGAAACGGCTGAGACCAAGGCTCCGAAACCCGCCCGTAAGCCGCGTACTCGCAAGCCAAAGCCGGAAGTCGTGGTAGAGGCGGAAGATAAACCTTCTGCGGCTGAATAAGCGTCAGGGTTTCGCAACCTCACGCGCCAAAGCGCAAAACCCCTCTAGCGAGATCTGTTCGGCCCGGTCCGTAGGCTTCAGCCCTGCGGCCAGCAAGCGATCCTCAATATCAGGTGCCGCGCCTTTCAAGGCCGCGCGCAGCATTTTGCGGCGTTGATTGAAGGCCTGCGCCACAATCCGGCTGAGCACTTTCGCATCCGCCTCAAAGCGCGGGGCCTCCAACGCTTCCAGATGCACCACGCTTGATCGCACTTTCGGCGGCGGCGTGAACGCTTCGGGCGCCAAATCCATCACAATCTTCGGCGTGCTGCGCCACTGCGCCAAAATCGCCAGCCGCCCGTAAGCTTTGCTGCCGGGTTCCGCCGTAATCCGCTCCGCCACTTCGCGCTGAAACATCAGCGTCAGGCTTTGCCAAAAGGGCGGCCATAGAGGCGGCGTCAGCCAGCGTACCAAAAGTTCCGTGCCGACATTATAGGGCAGGTTCGCGGCCACTCGGATAGGCGCGCTGAGATGCGTCAAAGGATCGACCTCCAACGCGTCGCCCATGACAATATCCAGCTGTCCCGGATAGGCCTGCGCGATCTGCTCCAATATCGGCGCACAGCGCGGGTCTTTCTCCACCACCAGCACTTTGCGCGCCCCTTCCGCCAAGAGCCCGCGCGTCAGACCACCGGGGCCGGGGCCGACTTCAAGCACGTCGCACCCGCTCAGATCGCCCGCTTGGCGGGCAATTTTCGCGGTCAGGTTCAGATCAAGCAGGAAGTTCTGGCCCAGAGATTTCTTGGCGCTCAGCTGATGAGTGCGAATAACCTCCGAGAGCGGCGGCAGATCGTCAATCTGAGCCATGAGCCGCCTCGCGCGCGCCCGCCATCTGCCACGCCAGACGCAAAGCGGCAATCAGGCTGGACGGGTCAGCAATGCCTTGCCCCGCGATATCAAACGCCGTGCCGTGATCGGGCGAGGTGCGGATAAATGGCAGGCCCAGCGTCACATTCACGCCGCCTGCAAAATCAATCGTCTTGATCGGGATCAGCGCTTGGTCGTGATACATACAAACCGCCGCATCATAGCTCGCCCGTGCCGTGGCGTGAAACATCGTGTCGGCAGACCAAGGTCCGCTCAGATCAATCCCGTCCGCTTGCAGCCGCGCCATCAAAGGCGAGATCATCGCGATTTCTTCGCCACCCATCGCCCCGCCTTCGCCCGCATGCGGGTTCAGCCCTGCAACAGCGATCCGAGGGGCTTTCACACCGAAATCGCGCATCATCGCGGCATGTGTAATCCGGATCGTGTCCTCCAAAAGCTCTTCCGTCAGCGCCTCGGCCACCTCGGCCAGAGCGATATGGATCGTCGCAGGCACCACGCGCAATTCAGGGCAGGCCAGCATCATCACAACGCGATCGACGCCTGCCAAATCGGCCAGATATTCCGTGTGGCCGGGATGGATGAACCCCGCCCCGTCTTTCAAAGCCTTCTTGTGAATAGGCAGCGTGCAAAGCCCCGAGGCGTGGCCCCCTTGCACCAGATCAACGCCGCGCGCGATGACATCAATCACGCCTTGCGCATTGGCCGGGTCAGGCGTGCCGGGCACGGCTTTGCCTTTGAAATCATGGTGGATCAGGGGCAGGGGGCCTGTGCCTCGCGCCTCAGGCTTGTCAAGCTCGGCCATCTCGCCGCCCACATGCGCGCGGTCCGCAATCAGGCAAAACGGCACTTCGCCGCGCAAGACCTCCCACGCTTTGAACGCGATCTCAAAGCCTATGCCCGCAGGCTCACCGCAGCTTAAAACAAGCGGCGCGCGCGGGCTCATTTCTCAACGATAAGCGCGTCGGCGCGAAGCTCCTGCAAGGCAGCATCCGCGAAAGAGCCGATGCGCTGATTGAACAGCTGATCGCGCACTTGCGCGCGTTGGTCGATCTCTTCGCCATCTTCGCCCAAAGGTGTTTCGACCGTCCGTCCACACAGCATCAGATAGACCAGAAACTCGCCATTTTGGCGTGTCAGCGCGGTTGAGACCTCGTTGCCGTCCAGCTTCATCAACTCCACTGCAATGTCACCGGGCACGTCTGATGCGGGCAAAACCACGCGGTCAAAATTCGCCTCAGGTAGCTTTTGTGCGACGCGGTAAAGGTCATCGCATGTGTCGTTATTATCCTCATAGCCCTGCGCCGTGGCTAAAGCCTGCGCCGAGCGTCCGCCGGGGATCAGGATCGTTGCATATTCCAGCGCCAGAGTTTCCGGTTCAGGCGCTTCGGTCTCTTCCAAACCGCGCAATTGGAAAATCCCGATACCCGCGCCCAGATTGACCGGATCGCTCACTTCACCGGGGCCAAGCGTCAGAACAGCCGCGCGCAGTTGCGGTGGCACATTGCCCAAAGGCAGCCACTCCAGCCGCCCGCCGCGCCCGCGTGTGGGAGAGGCCGAATATTGCCGCGCAGCCGAGGAAAACCCGCCTTCCGTCTTGATCGTCTCCGACAAGCGCTGGATCAGCGCGCGGTTGCGATCTGCGTTGGGGCCTTGGGCTGGTACGATAATCTCGGCCAGCAACACCCGCGCGCCGCCGCGTGTGGTTTGCAGCGCCAAGGCGCGATCCACTTCGGCCTCCGAGACTTGCGAGCGGGGCCCAAACCGCGCTTGCACAAATTGGCGCCATGCCAGACCCGCGGCGACGAAATCACGAAATGTCTGCTCTGCCACGCCAGCTTGGCCGATTGCCGCGACGAATTGCTCTCGCTCCAGATTGGCGCGCTGGGCAAATTCTTCCATGCCAGTCAAAAGCTCTTCATCATCGAGCGAGATACCAGCCGCACGTGTCGCAGACAGGCGCAAGCGGTCATCGATCAGCCCTTTGCGTGCTTCCTCTTGCGGATCACCGGGCGCGCGCAGCAGCGTCAAAAACCGTGCGCGCTGGTCGATCTCATATTGCGTGATCGCCAGATCATTGACCGTCACGGCGGTCTCAAACAGGCTTTGTTGCGCCACGGCAGGCGCCACAAATAGCGCAGGCCCCGAGGCCATCACGGCCATAACAGCAAAGCTGCGAAGAATAGTTTTTATCTGTGTGCGGATCATTTTTATTCTGCTCAGTTATCCATTGCACTTACGGGCGAAACTTTCTCCGCCGATCCCGCTGGCACCAAATCCGGCCAATTGAACCGACAGATTGAAATCCGTCGTGGGGGTGAGTGTAGTCGAAGACGTAAAGCGGCGCGAGACCGAAAGATCAAGTTTTGCGCATTCGTTTTGATATTGCAGACCGACGCCCGCGCGGGTCGTCCTGTCAGAGACGAAATCATAGCGCAATTCGCTCGAAAGCGTCCAATGGCGCGACACGCGGTAGGCGCCGTCGATGCTCAGCTCAGAGGTATCAAGCGGGCGGCCCTCGGGCACGTCGGCCTCTAGCCACACAAAAGTCGAGCCGACATTGAACAAATCGCCCGACCAGTTCAGCCGCATCTCGTTGCGCGCAATCGACAAGCTGTCATCGAAAATCGTGCGGTTGATCAGATCGAACCGCTCGCCCACCTTCAACTGCGCCGCGACCAGCCAATCGCTGCTTTTGCCAGTCAAGCCTGTGGAGACGGAAAACTGCCCCAAATCCGCCGCCCGAATAACGCGGCCCACGGTCAGACCCAGCGACCAGCCATCAGGATCGTCGCGCGTATAGGTCAGTCCGAGATTGATCCTCTGGCCGCGCTCTTGTGCATCTGCGCCCGGAAAGCGCGAGAACTCGAACAGGTTGGATTCGTCAAATTCCACCAACAAGCTGTCTTCATTGTCGACATCGCGCGGGTTGTCGCGCGCCCAGACAACCTGCACGACAGGCTCTAGCAAATGCGTCGCACGCGCGGTCTGGCGCAGCATCGGCCAGCGCCATTCCAGCGCCGCATAAGAAGTCACCTCGACCGTGTCACCAAACATCATCCGGTTGTCTTGCCGGATCTGATAGGCATCGGCGCGCAGCTGCGCTTTGGCCCCGAAAATCATCCCGTTATTGCTGACCCAATCACGCCGCCAATCGGCAATCGCAGACAGCCGCGTCACATCGCGCGCAAGGCCGGAATTCGTCGGATCAAAGGTCGATCTGCGGTAATGCCCATGCGCCTGAACCGCCACGCTGGCCACGCCTCCAATGGAAGGCGGCACGAAGCGTTTCTCATAAACCGCATCACCTACAATCGTGGGCAACACGCGGTTATCATCGCCCTCGCGCAGGGATTTGTAATGGATCAGCTCCGCGCCGATATATTCATCGCGCCGCGTCCGGTCGACCGAGATCGCTGAATCCAGACGGTCGGTCTCGGAATAGTCGTAAAACAGCAAATAGCCGGAATCTGACACCAACTCGACATCGAACTTGCCGGTAAAGCCCCAAGGCGCGACGAAAGAGCCATCGGCAAACAGATAGCTGCGCGTGTCCTGCACGCCCAGATTGTCATCGGTCACAGCGCCGTTGATCTCGATCTCGGCGTAGCGGAATTTCTGGCGGTAGCGGCCTTCCAGCGTCTTTGCGCCTTTCGAGGTCAGCCACGGCGTCAGCGTAATGTCTGCATGATCGCCCAGCGTGAAGAAATACGGCGTGCGCAGCCCAACGCCGACATCGCCATTGGAGCGCAATTCCGGCACCAAAAACCCCGTGGCACGTTCGACAGTCGGGTCGGGCAGGCGCAGATAGGGCATGTAGAACACCGGCACATCCAGCACGCGCAATTGCGCTTGCTCGAAGTATAACTGCCGCTCTTCGGCGTCATGGGTGACGCGTTTTGATCTGATTTCCCAAAGCGGTGTCGGGTTGTCGGCGCAGATATTACAGCTTGACGCGACGGTCTTGTAGAACTGCGTGTACCGCCCCTCGGTGCGCCGGATTTCCGCCGCGGCCAGTTGCAATTGCCGCGCAAAGACCAGCCGTGCAGATTGCAAAACGCCCTCTTGCAAATCGCCCGAAAGCTGCGCAAACTCGGCGACAATCGTGGTGCCATCGGCTTGCGTCAGATAGATCGGGCCGCGCACGGTCAGGCGGTCATTGGTGCCGTCATAGGTGATCTCTTGCGCCCTGAGCCGCGCGCCGTCTTGCAGCACTTCGACATTGCCTTGCGCGGTCAAAATATTGCTCACAGGCGAGAAACCGACGCTGTCGGCCACAAGTGTCGCGGTTTGGGTTTGCGCAAGCGCCAGCTGGGGCGCAAGGATCAAGGCGAGGGCAAGAAGAAGCGCGCGCATGTCAGCCATCCTCCGTATGCAACAGCAGCCCGAGCGACAAGAATATCCCGGCCAAAGGCGGCGCCCAAGCGGCCACAAGGATCGGGATTTGTCCATTTTCGCCAAGCACTTGCGCGAAGTTTCGCAAGAAGTAGATGCCAAAGCCCATCAGCACCGCAAACAGCACCATCAGCCCGGTGCGCCCAAAGCGGGTGTGGCGCATCGTGAAGCCCGCGCCAATCAGCACCATCGCGGCCAGAAGCACCGGATTGGCGAGCTCCATATGCATCCAGACGCGATGTTTCAGCGCCGAGAACCCGGCGCGGTCAAGCTGGCGAATAAACGCCGGAAGCTCCCAGATTGGAATGGAGGACGGCGTGCCGAAACTGTCGCGGATCTGGTCGCGCGTCAGATCGGAGGGCACATCAAGCGTCTGGTGAAGCGTGGCATTTGCCTCTGGATTGGCAGCGGTCTGAAAGCTCCAACGTTTGGCATTCGTCAGGGTCCAAGCGCCGGGGCGCAACAGAGCCTCGCCCGCCTCGATACGGTAGACGGCAGCGCCTTGCGGATCGAAGCCATAAAACGTCACGCCGGAAAACTGCGTGCCATCGAGATTGGATTGCGAGGCGCGGATCACCACTTGGCCGCCCGCGCTGGCCTGGCGCAACCACAGGCCCTGATCGCTGACCGACAGCACCGATTGCGTGCCGGTCTTATAGCGCTGCGCGACGGTCTCGAACTGCTTGGAGGTCGCAGCGACAATCGGGTTCAACGCCGCCACGCCCAAGATGCCGAAGGTCAAAGCGGTCAGAACAGGCGCCAGCACCGAGCGTATGGCGGAGCGTCCAGACGCCCGCGTCACAACCATCTCGGAGGTGCGCGCGAGGCCCAAAAACAGCGTGATCGTGGCCAGCACCACCAGCAGTGGTAGCATCCGGTACATGGTGCCGGGCGCATTGAGCAAGGCCAGTTGCAGCCCCTCAATCAAGCCCACCGCATCGCTGTCAAAGCGGCGCATTTGCTCGACCATATCAATCAGCAAAACGATGCCGAAAAACACGCCGAAAACCAGCGTGAAAGACCAGATGAAGCGGCGCGCGAAATAGAGATCAAGCTTCATGCCGGCCTCGCATTATCGCGTCGTCTGAATTTGTTCATCGAGGCGAGCATCAGCATCAGCCCCGCGAAAAACGCGCCCACCAGTGGGGCCAGATAGGCCATCCACCACAAATCCGCATCGCCACGCGCCGCGTCCTCCGACATATTGGCGACCATCTGCACGATGATGATCAACACGACGGCCATAATAGTCTGCCGCCACACCCCAAAGCGCGAAAACCCGCCAACGAGCAATGCGCCGAACCCCATCAGCGGCACCACAATCGACAAGGCGGATTTCGCAAATCGGTCATGCGCCTCAAACAGAAAATCCGGCAAAGTGCCATTGGCGCCCGCCACATCTTCGGGCGTCGGGTTGAGCAACACCGAAGTCGGCAATTCGCGCAAATCGCGTTTGCGGACTTTATCGGGATCAATCAGCGCGCCGATATCATAGGCGAAATCATCAAAACTGATCGTCGAAAGCCGCCCCGTTTTCACCTGAAGCGTCTGCGCCAGCCCGTCAAACATCACCAGCCGAGGCCCGCTCTGCGCGCGCACCAGCAAGGCCTTTTGCGCCGTGTAAGTCACCACGGCCTCAGGGTTGCGCGCATCTTGCAAAAACAATTCCTGCAACTCGCCCACATCCGAGATCTTGCGGATATAGACCGCAATGTCGGAGGCGGGGTGCAAGAACTGACCCTCTTTCAAGAACCGCGCAGTGATGTCGCGACTGATCTCTTGGCTGCGGCCTGCAAGCTCTGATCGCGCAATCGGCACAAGGATATGGGCCAAGATGCCCACGACCACGGCGACAAATGCGCCAAAGAAAAACACCGGTCGCCCGATCCGCAACGCGGATGCGCCTGCGGTTTGCAACACGACCATCTCGCTATCGGCGCTCAACCTGTTGGTCACATAGATCGCGGCCACAAACGCCGCAATCGGCAAAACGATCATGATAATATAGGGCAGGGTCAGGATGGTGAATTCCAAAAACACCAGCGCCGATTGCCCGTCCGAGATCAATTGATCGAACAACCCAATCGCCCGGTTCACCCAATAGACCGAGACCAAAACCAGCGAGAAAAAGCCAAACAGCACCAGAAGCTGCGACAGCATATATCTGTCGAATCGTGCCACCTGCTGCCCCTTTATTGTTTTTTTCCAAAACTATCCCAAATCTTGTGTCTCGAACAGGGGGGTTCTGGTCAATCTTGTGTGCGCAGGGTAGCAAGATCACATCCAGACATTTCTCCAAAAGAGGCCGCGCCCCATGACCACGCCCACCACAATCGACTTTACCGCGACAGATATCGACGAGATCAAAGATGCCGAGGGCCTTTTGGCCGTCTTTGTGCCCGAGGCCGGGACCTTGGATATCACGGCGCGCAGGGTCAATCGTCTGACGCGCGGCGCCATCGCGCGGCTGGCTGAAAGTGACGCGTTCGAGAAGTTGGAAACCGGCGAGGCCAAGCTGATCGCCTATCCCAATAATGTGGCCTCGGAAGGCGTCATCGTCGTCAAACTGCCGCGCCGCCCGAGCGTTGAAGAAGCGCGCAAAGCGGGCGCAACTTTGGCCAAGATCAAAGGCAAAAAGGCTCTGATGGCACTTTGCGGCAACTTGCGCCGTGTTGAAGACGTGGCACTCGGCCTCGCGATGCGCGCCTATGAGTTCGCCGATCACAAAACCGCCGAGGCCAAACCGCATGCCGACGCCATGTTCATGGTTAACGAGCCTGCCAATGTCCGCGCCGCTTATGCGGCCCCAGCGGCTGTGGCGGAAGGCATGTTCTTCACTCGTGATCTCACCAACGAGCCTGCAAATGTGCTCACCACGACCGAGTTCGCCGACCGTCTGGCCGATCTGAAATCCATCGGCCTCAAGGTCGAAGTGTTGGAAGAGAAAGAGCTTGAAAAGCTCGGAATGCGCACACTTCTGAGCGTCGGCCAAGGCTCTGACAGCCCGTCGAAAGTGGTCGTCATGCAGTGGAATGGCGGCGCGAAAGATGACGCGCCGTTTGCGTTGGTCGGCAAAGGCGTGGTGTTTGACACGGGCGGCATATCGCTCAAACCCGCAGGCGGCATGGAAGATATGACCATGGATATGGGCGGCGCAGGCGTCGTTGCGGGCGTGATGAAAACGCTGGCCTTGCGCAAATCGAAAGCCAATGTCGTGGGGCTGGTGGGCTTGGTCGAAAACATGCCATCCGGCAATGCCACACGCCCCGGCGATGTGGTGACCTCGATGAAAGGCGACACGGTCGAAGTGATCAACACCGACGCCGAGGGCCGCTTGGTTCTGGCCGATGTGCTGTGGTACACGCAAGAACGCTTCAAGCCGATTGGCTGTATCAATCTGGCCACGCTGACAGGCGCGATCATCATCGGGCTGGGTCACGAGAATGCAGGCGTGTTTTCCAACAATGACGCGCTGGCCAATGCGTTCCTGAAATCCGCAGGCGCGGAGGAAGAGGGCGCGTGGCGCATGCCGATGGGCAAAGCCTATGACGACCAGATCAAATCGCGCATCGCAGATATGAAAAATGTCGGCGGCAGGCCCGCAGGCTCGATCACCGCGGCGCAATTCCTGCAACGGTTCGTGAAACCTGAGACGCCTTGGATCCACCTTGATATTGCGGGCGTGGCCTCGGTGAAGTCGGAAACAGCTTTCGCGCCCAAAGGTGCGACGGGCTGGGGCGTGCGCGCGCTCAACCGGCTGATTGCGGATAATTTCGAGGGTTAGGTTTGGATCGTCGCAGCTTTCTCGCAACTGGCGCGGCCCTCACGCTCACACCCGGAGGCACAATGGCGGCCACGCAAAACCTATATGTCCCGCCTGAAGAGGCCCCGCACGAGCTGACCTTCATGCAATGGCCGGTCAATCGAAAGGTCCATCCTGACGGCGAATTTCTGGACATCTTGCAAGGCACCATCGCCGATATCGCCAACACGATTGCCGAGTTTGAACCGGTGGTCCTGCTGATGGCCCCGCAAGACCGCGCGGCGGCTAAAAGGCGGCTCTCGGAGAGTGTCGAAATCTGGGACATCCCGACAGAAGACCTTTGGGCGCGGGATGCAGGCCCGCTCTTTGCGACCCGGAACGGCGCGCGGGTTATCAGCCATATCGGGTTCAATGGCTGGGGCCGCAAACAGGTCCATAAACGCGACAGCCGCATCGTGGCGCAGATCGCCGACAGGTTAGATGTTGAGATCGTGCCCAGCGGTCTGATCGGTGAGGCAGGCGGGGTCGAACATGACGGCCACGGGTTGCTGATGGCGCATGAAAGCTCTTGGGTCATAGGCAATCGCAACCCCGGTCTTACGCAGGGCGAGATTGGCGCGCTTTTGCTGAAAGCCTATGGGGCGGAGCGGATTATCTGGGCGCCGGGCCTTATTGGCGAGGATATCACTGACTATCACATCGACAGTCTGGCGCGGTTCACCGGGCCGGGCCGTGTTTTGATCAACATCCCTGAAGATCCGTACCTACCGGATCCGTTCTTTGAGGCAGCACTTGAAACCTTGGAGATTTTGCAAGCCGAAGGGCTAAGCGTCGAAGTGATCTCAGAGCCCAATAGGCGACGGATCAAAAGCGAAGATTTCGTGGCCTCATATGCCAATTATTACGTGTGCAACGGCGGTGTGATCGCGGCTCAGTTCGGAGACCCAGACACCGACGCGCAGGCGGTTGCGGCGCTGCAATCTCACTATCCGGACCGCGAGATCGTCACGCTTAATGTCGACGCGCTGGGCGAGGTCGGCGGCGGCATCCATTGCGCGACCCAGCAAATGCCGAAGGTCTGAGACTATGAGCGAAGCTTATTTCTATCACCTGACCTCGCACACGCTGGAGGCCACATTGCCGATGCTTTTGGGCAAAGCGCGCGGCGCGGGCTGGCGGGTGGCGGTGTTGGGCACCTCGGCCGAGCGGCTTGATTGGCTCGATGAAAAGCTCTGGGCGGGCGAGGGGTTCATGCCCCATGGCCGCGCGGGAACGGGCTTTGATGCCGACCAGCCGATCCTGCTATGCGAGGCGGATCCTAGCAATGCGCCGGACTGTCTGGTCTCAATCGACGGGGCCGATATTGCGCCCGATCAGGTCAAATCGCATGCCCGCACGATGATCCTGTTTGACGGAAATTCCGGCGACGCGGTGGCGCTTGCGCGCACGCAATGGAAGGCTCTGACCGATGCCGGGTGCGCCGCGAAATACTGGTCGCAAGACAGTGGCAGATGGGAAATGAAGGCCGAGCATAACCCGGAAAGTTAACGCCGCGCGGCGGCTCTTTGAGCTTACGGAGAGGCGTGGGGAAGAACTTGCCAATTGGCAATTTCATCTATTGCCGAGCGGTTCCAGACACTTGCCCGAAATCTTGCCAACCGGCCTAATGAAACCTTGCCAAGCCGCGCGCTAAGGCGCTGTTAACGCAAGTTAATCACCGCTCAAGCGTCAGTTTGTCGCCTGAAATTTCCACCCGCCCGAAGCGCTGCAGATAGGCCATGCCCAAAAGCGAGCCAAACAATTCGCCTTGGTTCACGTAAGCAATCAGCGCCCCTTCATCATAGCCACCGACGCGTACATCGGCGAGCCGGACACGCGCGGTGCGGACTTCTCCGTTCGCGGTATTGGCGCGGCCCGAGAAGTTCAGATCATCGACATCAATCCCGATCCGTTCGGCATCTTGCATGCTCAGCACGATGTCCGTGGCGCCTGTATCGACGACAAATTCAACATCCGTGCCATTGATTTTCAGTGTCAGATAATAATGCCCGTCCGACTGGCGCGGCGCCTCGATCCGGCCTGTGTCAGAGAAGACCGATTGCGTCGGGTTCAGCGCCTGAGAGACATCATCGCGCAAGCCGTAAGCCAGCAAGACGCCCATGAAAATCAGGCCCCATAAGATCAGATTGCGCGTGGTGTCCGACAGGTTCTTGCGCGTCAGCGCGCCGCCATACATCACCACAACCAGCACCAGCAAAACGACGGCGAGTATCTTGCCCGTTGCATCGTCGCCCATGATCTACGCTCCTATAACGCCAACATCCCTTAGCCCGTCGAGCACGAATTGTACCGACAAAGCTGCCAGCAACATACCCATCAACCGTGTCGCAACTGTGACGCCGGTATTGCCCAAAAGCCGCTCGATCGGGCTGGCCAGCAAGAACAGCGCGAAGACCACGGCAACAACCGCCGCCATCACGCCGATCACAGCGCCTGTCGTGGTCCAATCGGCGCCTGAGGTCAGCAAGATCATCGTCGCCATCGAGCCCGGGCCTGCGATAAGGGGCATGGCAATCGGGAAGATCGACGGGTCTTCAGAGAGGGTTTCGGCCTTCTCCTCGCGCCGCTCGGTCCGCCGCTCAAAGAGCATATCGAGCGCTGTGGCAAACAGAAGGATGCCGCCGGAGATCCGGAAAGCTGCGAGCGAAATGCCTGCAAACTCCAGCAAGGCCTCGCCCGCCAGCGCGAAGACCGTTAGGATGCACAAAGCCGTCACACAAGAGATCGTCGCGATCCGAAGGCGGGCCGCTTTGTCCATGCCGCGGGTGAGGGCTACGAAAATCGGCGACAGGCCAATCGGGTCGATCACCACAAACAGCGTGAAGAACGTGGTGATGAGAAGCGCCTGTTCCATCAGCCTTGCGCCTTTTCAAGCTTGCCTTGCGCCTTGACCCACATCGCCTCTGCGCGGTCCATCGCGTCCATCACTTCGGAGTATTTCTTCTGCCAAACGACGCGCTTATCGGCCATGGCGTCCTCATAGACTTTCGGATCGCCCAGACGTTTGGCAAGCTCGGCCTGCATCTCGGAAAGCTTCTCGACGCGGGCTTCGCATTTGCGGACCTCCGCGCGCAGCTCCAGCACTTCGTCGCGGGAGGCGCGTTTGGGCTTGGGTTTCTCCTTCTCCGGCTTGTCAGGCGGGGTCAGAAGCATCTTGCGGTAGCTTTCCAGATCGCCCTCATACGGGTTCACGCGGCCGTCTTTCACAAGCCACAGCCGATCAGCGACAAGGCTGAGCAGATGCATGTCGTGGCTGACCAGAATGACCGCGCCAGAATACGCCGTCAACGCCTCGACCAAAGCCTCACGGCTTTCGATATCAAGGTGGTTGGTGGGCTCATCGAGGATCAGCAGATGCGGCGCGGGCAGGGTGGCCAGCAGCAAAGACAGGCGCGCTTTTTGCCCGCCTGAGAGCCTGCCCACTTCGGTTTCTGCCTGATCCGGCCCCAGCCCGAAACTGGCAAGCCGCGCGCGGAGTTTGCTTTGCATCTCGCCCGGACGCTCGGCCTGAACATGCTCTAAAGGCGTCTGATCAATGTGTAATTCATCGACTTGGTGTTGCGCGAAAAAGCCGATCCGCAGCTTGTTGGATTGCGTCAGCTTACCGCCCATCACTTCAAGACGGCCCGATAACAGCTTGGAAAGTGTGGATTTTCCTTCGCCATTGCGCCCCAAAAGCGCGATGCGGTCATCTTGATCGATGCGCAGGTTCAGCTTGCCCAAAATCTCTTTGCCGTCATAGCCCGTCGATACAGACTCGGTGGCGATGATCGGCGGCGAAAGCTCTTCCGGCTCGGGGAAGGTGAAGACCACGCGGGCGGCATCCTCGGGCGCTGTGATGGTTTCCATCTTCTCGAGCATTTTGACGCGAGACTGCGCTTGCTTGGCTTTCGAGGCCTTGGCTTTGAACCGATCCACGAAACTTTGCAGATGCGCGCGCTGCAATTCCTGCTTCTTGGCCGCCGCCGCTTGCACCGCGCGTTTGGCGGCGCGTTGGCGGGCAAACTGGTCGTAAGGCCCCGTGTAATAGGTCAGTTGCTTGTTTTCGAGATGCAGGATCGAGCCCACCGAGCGGTTCAAAAGCGCGCGGTCATGGCTGATGATAATCACCGTATGCGGGTAGCGGGTCAGGTAGTTTTCCAGCCACAGCGCGCCTTCGAGATCAAGGTAGTTCGTAGGCTCATCCAAGAGCAAAATATCGGGCTGCGAGAACAGCACGGCGGCCAGTGCCACGCGCATCCGCCAGCCGCCGGAAAAGTCCGAGCAAGGGCGTTGTTGCTCTGCATGGGTGAAGCCTAGACCCGCAAGGATAGAGCCCGCGCGCGCCTCGCCGGACCAAGCGTCGATATCGGTGAGACGCGTTTGAATATCGGCGATGCGGGTGGGGTCTGTGGCGGTCTCGGCCTCGGCCAGCAGGCTCGCGCGTTCGGTGTCTGCAGCCAGAACCGTATTGATCAGCGAGACGTCGGATGACGGTGCCTCTTGCGCGACGCCGCCAATTTTCGACTGGCGCGGCACGGAAATCTCGCCCGATTCAAGCACCGCCTCGCCACGGATCAGGCGAAACAGCGTGGTTTTGCCCGTGCCATTGCGCCCGATCAGACCCACCTTATGGCCCGCCGGAATAGTGGCCGACGCGCCCTCCAAAAGGGGGCGGCCTTCGACAGAATAGCGCAGATCGGTGAAGCGTAGCATGGGCCCCCATGTCGCTTATGTGCGCAGGCGTGTCAATCAACCGCTTTTCAAGGCCGCGCGCCCATGTTACGCGGGCGCAAATTCACATCCAAAGGAGCCCCTGAAATGGCTGTTCAACGCACATTTAGCATCATCAAACCCGACGCCACGAAACGCAATCTGACAGGTCAGATCGCCGCCAAGTTCGAAGAGGCCGGTCTGCGCATCGTTGCCTCCAAGCGCATCCAGCTGACATTGGCGCAGGCGCAAGCCTTCTACGGCGTCCACAAAGACCGCCCCTTCTTTGGCGAATTGTGCGAGTTCATGATCTCGGAGCCGATTGTTGTGCAGGTTCTGGAAGGTGAAGACGCCATCGCGAAAAACCGCGAAGTTATGGGTGCGACCAACCCAGCCGAGGCAGACGCTGGCACGATCCGCAAGGAATTTGCGCTGTCTATCGGTGAGAATTCGGTCCACGGCTCGGATGCACCCGAGACCGCCGCAGAAGAGATCGCGTTTTTCTTCTCAGGGCTAGAATTGGTCGGCTAAGCCGCCAACCCGTCACATTCCAAAGCCGTTCGCGTAGCCTCGCGGGCGGCTTTTTGCTGCGTGAAACTTTTCAAAAGCGCGACATTGCGCGTGTTGGCGTTCCAGCCCGCGTCAAAGATGTCTCCCAAGATCGGCACGACACCGAAGGCGAAATCGACCGCAAGGTTGAGCCCCATGCGGATCAGCATCCGGCGCGGCGCACCCATCTTATAGGCGGAATGGACAATATAGCTGGCAGGGATCAGCGTCACCGCGTCACCTACCACAGGCACAAACCCTGCAATCGCATCGACGCCAAGCCGGATTTTCGTGCCGGGCACCGGGATCAGGTTTTCCATGACATAGGCCAAGCGGCCAAGTCGCTCTAGGTGTTTTTCTGTCTCCTCATTCATATAATGTAAATAGTCATTACATTGAGGTATTTCAAGACTTATCCAGGCCTTTTGCCAACGCCGATCTCGTCGAGGATACGCTCTAAGCCACTCAAATCGCTGTTGAAATGGGTCTCTTTGAGCTCATCGAACCGGGCGCGCAATTTAGCCTTCTCGGCCCCTTTGCAATCGTTCCAAGGGCGGCCTTGCAGCCCCATGACCAGCACATAATAGCCAATGAAATGCGGGCGCTGTCCGGCCTGCAGCAGCTTCGCATAGGCCGCATCGGCGCCTAGTTCGCGCAGTTCTTCGGCCGACGTGATGCCGATCTCGGCCAGAGATTTCTCATAGGCCGGACCAAGATTTCTGATAGTGGTGACGGGCTCAGACATGCCAGCCACGCTAGCGTGCTACGAGCCCCAATCCCAGTAAATTACACCTATCGCACCAGCTTAAATACTGGCCCAATCGTGAAATCTAACGGGGGGTGTTTGAACGGGAGGCGTCGCCTCGCGGTCTACGGGTTTGGTGGTCTTATCCGCCATGGTCTTCCCTCACTTACACAATCATTACAATGCACTACAAACGCACATTAACACAAAATTAGGGAATCGGTGAGGGGAAATATGTATTTAATGTGACAGATATCCCGCACTTGCCCCAATTGGGGGTAATCGCGCCTGAGAGCTCAGGTGGGGTGGATTAGGGGAATTGGCTCCGGCGGTAGGGATCGAACCTACGACAAATTGATTAACAGTCAACTGCTCTACCGCTGAGCTACGCCGGAACGGTTTTTGCGATATAGCAAGGGTCTATTGATGCGTAAAGAGCGGATTGCGTGAAATCGCTCAGATCAGAGAGAATTTGGCCTCTGCGCTTAAGCCACCTTCTGCGCTGACCTGCGCGCGGTCCGTCAAATCGATGAGATGCGCCAGCACATTGCGCGCAGCAGCTGGCAACAGGGCAGGGTTCACATCTGTATATATCGCGGCCGCCAGCGCGTCCGGGGTGGCGGGACCTGCGGCCAAAGCCTTAAGGATCTGCGCTTCGCGGGATTTGCGATGGGCGCGCAAGAACTCGACCCGCGCATGCGGTGTGTCAATCGGTGCGCCATGGCCGGGATAGTATATTCTATCGCTTGCGCGCCCACTCATGTGATCGAGCGAGGTCATAAAGTCGGTCAAATGCCCATCGGGCGGAGAGACCATGGAACTTGCCCAACCCATCACCAGATCGCCCGAGAAGACCGCATTCGCCTCCATCCAGTCGAAACAGAGGTGATTGCCCATATGCCCGGGCGTGTGGATCGCCTCAAGCGTCCAATTGGAGCCTGCAACCTTGGCGCCATGCGCCAGTGCGACGTCGGGTAGAAACGTCTCGTCCACGCCTTCGCCACCGCCCAGATCCTGCAAACCGTCCATGATCGCAGCCCGCCCGGCGCGGCTGTCGCCAAAGCCATGGACTTTCGCGCCGGTGATTTGCGCGAGCGTCATCGCCAAAGGTGAATGGTCGGCATGGCTGTGGGTCACGAAGATATGGCTGATGCGTTGATGGGCCTGAAGCGCGCCGGTGATCGCGTCCAGATGCGTCTCGTCGGGAGGGCCGGGGTCGATCACCGCAATATCGCGGGTGCCGAGCAAATAGGTGTTGGTGCCGCGAAAGGTCATCGGCGAGGGGTTGGGCGCTAAAATGCGCCGCAACCCGCGCGTCAGCAAAATCGCCTGACCCGGGTTCGGGTCGAACGGCTCAGAGCCCTTTGCCATCCCTCTTTTCCTTTCGCGCGCCACGCTTTACGGTCCCCGCGACATGGCACGGTTTTCCATCAAACGCTATCTTCCTCGCAGCCTTTACGGACGCGCGGCTTTGATCTTGCTGGTGCCCATTATCACAATCCAGATGGTCGTGTCATTTGCCTTCATCCAAAGACTGTATGAAGACGTTACGTTACAAATGACCCGCAACATCGCGATCGAGATGCAATTGCTGGTCGATACGATTGAAGATGCGGGGGGCTCTGATCAAGTTGCCCCCGCTTTGGCGCAGATGAGCGACGCTTTGGCGATGCAGACCATCTGGCCGGGCCGCGTCATTGAAGACAGGCGCAGGTTTTACGATCTGTCGGGCCGCGTGGTGCGCGACACGCTGGGGGCCAAGTTTGATGTGCTGGGCATAGACTTCATCGACAATCGCAAAGCGGTCTCTGTGGCGCTTCAAACCCAGCAAGGCATTTTGGATGTCACTTTCGCGCGCAGCCGCGTGTCGGCCTCCAACCCGCATCAATTGCTGGTCTTGATGGTTCTGACGGCAATTTTGATGACGTTGATCGCTTATATTTTCTTGCGCAATCAGCTCCGCCCGATCCGCAGGCTGGCGCGCGCGGCGGAAGCATTCGGGAAGGGCGAATCCAGCAGCTATCATCCGGCGGGCGCGACCGAGGTCCGCTCGGCAGGCACCGCGTTTCTCAATATGCGCGCCCGGATCGAGCGCCAGATCGAGCAGCGCACGATGATGCTCTCTGGTGTCAGTCATGATCTGCGCACGCCTCTGACGCGGCTGAAGCTGGGCCTGTCGATGCAAGAGGACAGCTCCGAGACCCGCGCGCTGGTCAGCGATGTCGACGAGATGGAGCGCCTGATCGAAGCCTTCCTCGATTTCGCCCGTGCCGATGCGATTGAAGAGATGGAGCGCACCGATCTGACAGCCTTGATCCGCGACATTGTGGCCAAGGCCAAACGCGCCGGGAAACCGGTGGAGCTGGGTGTGATGCCCGATAGCGAGGTGGCGTTGAAGCTGCGCCCGATGGCCATGGCGCGTGCGATTGAGAACCTGATCAACAACGCCGTGCGCTACGGCTC
>CAZCEW010000018.1:0-34855 GCA_964497775.1 uncultured Rhodobacterales bacterium | reverse complement strand
GTCAGCTACGAAGTTTTTGAAAAGTTTAGTCATTGTATATCCCTCCAAGGATTTAAACAGTCAGTTTGCAGTTAAGCCGAGGCGCTAGAACCTTCGGGACCCGTCTTCCGACCGACCCCGACTACCGCCTTGGTATGAAATTGTTATCCCTCTCAATCTGGGCAAAAAGACGACGCGGATCAGTCAAACAAGCCTTTTTCCGCCTATCAATTTGAAACAAAGTGTTTCTAGTTTAGAAACCTGAGCGGTGATCGGACGCGCCAAAAGACACTCAAATCACTGTTTCATATAGGTTTTTCTAGATTTTGGGATTTCGCGAAGGAATCACCATTCTCGCGGCGGCAAACATTTCTCTATAAAAACCGATCTTTCGAAAACCGCACGGATCCCTACCCTTCCCGCAAGTGGCTGGTCTCAGGCCTTCATGATCGGGTTGGGCGGGTTTATCGCCCGAAACCGCTCACTCCGCGAGAAGTGATTTCAGGTAAGTGCCGTAATCGGTCTTCTTGAACAGCTCGATGCGTTTTGACAGCTGGTCTTTGCTGATCCAGCCCATCTCAAACGCAATCTCGTCGGGGCTGCCGGTTTGCATGCCTTGGCGGCTTTGCAAGGTACGCACAAAATTTCCGGCGTCCAGAAGGCTCGCATGCGTGCCGGTATCAAGCCAGGCATAGCCTCGGCCCATTTGCTGCACATCAAGCGCGCCATCATCGAGATACATCTCTAGAAGAGAGGTGATTTCCAACTCGCCCCGTTCTGAGGCTTTGACCGCGCGCGCGCGTTCCGGCGCTTTGGCATCCAGAAAGTAGAGCCCTGTGACAGCATGATTAGAAGGCGGAACCTCGGGCTTCTCGATAATCTCGCGCACAGTGCCGTCTTTATCAAAACCCACTACGCCATAACGCTCAGGGTCTGCGACGCGGTAACCAAAGACAGTGCCACCTTCCGTCCGCGCGTCAGCGGCGGCCAGAAGTTTCGGCAAACCGTGGCCAAAGAAGATATTGTCGCCCAAGACCATCGCGCTTGGCGCGCCATCGAGGAAATCTTCCGCCAGAATGAACGCTTGCGCCAACCCTTCAGGCTTTGGCTGCACAATAAATGTCAGCGACAGACCCCATTGGGAGCCGTCGCCCAGCAGGCGTTTGAATTGATCTTGATCGTCGGGCGTCGTGATAATCGCGATCTCGCGGATACCGGTCAGCATCAAAACGCTCAGCGGATAGTAAATCATCGGCTTGTCATAGATCGGCATCAACTGCTTCGAGACACCCATCGTGATAGGATAAAGCCGCGTGCCCGATCCGCCTGCCAGCACAATACCTTTACGGTCCGTCATGTTTTCAAAGCTCCCAAATCGCCCAGAACGTCTGTGAGACCGGCACGCCAATCTGGCCGCGCAATCCCGAATGACGCCTCTATAGCATCGCAATTCAGACGAGAATTGGCCGGACGCGTGGCAGGAGTGGGAAATTCCGCCGTTGTGATATCTTCGACCGCAACGCTAAGGCCCGACAAATCGAAAATCGCGCGGGCGAAATCGGCCCAGCTGACATCAGGGGCGCCGGAATAGTGATAGGTGCCGGATTTCGACGCATCGCCGTGAAGCGCGCGCGCAAGGCTCACGCAGGTCTGTGCGATGTCAAAAGCGGGTGTCGGCCCGCCAATTTGATCAGCCACGATGCGCAATTCGTCCCGCTCCGCCCCAAGGCGAAGCATGGTTTTGACGAAGTTATTGCCATGGGCCGAAAACACCCAAGCGGTGCGCAAAATCGCATGAGCACCCCCTGCCCCGCGTACCGCAACTTCGCCTTGCTCTTTCGTGCGCCCATAGGCTCCAAGTGGCCCAATAGGGTCTATCTCGCGCCAAGACTTGGTGCCGGAGCCCTCGAACACATAGTCAGTCGAGATATGAACCAGCGGCGTGCTGCGTTCCGCCGCCGCGCGGGCGATAGCGCCGGGGGCGTCGGCATTGACCAGCTTGGCCAGCGCCTCTTCTTCTTCCGCTCGGTCGACGGCGGTGTATGCGGCTGCATTGATGATCGCATCGGCGGGATGATTTGCGACGGCGGCAGCGCAAGCCTCGGGATCGCTCAGATCGGCTTTGTCGCGGCCCAAGAACACCGCCCCATCGCCCGACGCTTTCAAAACGCGGGCCAAATCCTGCGCCACCTGTCCGGTTTCGCCGAAAATCAGAAATTTCATCGACCCTAACCCGCCTTACCCAGACGCGTCCCAACACCATCGCGATCTTGCAACGCGCGCCACCAGTCTTCGTTGTTCAAGAACCAGTCAACGGTCTTTTCTAGACCCTGTTCCAGCGTAACTGACGGTCTCCAGCCCAATTCGGTGCGGATCCGAGTAGGATCAATCGCATAGCGCGCATCATGGCCGGGACGGTCGGCAACATAGGTGATTTGATCGGCGTAAGAGCCTGCGTCTTTCGGGCGGCTTTTGTCCAGAATAGCGCAGATCATCTTGACCAGATCGATATTCTTGGCCTCGTTCTCGCCGCCTATATTATATGTCCGCGCGTTTTCGCCGTTTTCCAACACATGCAGCAGCGCATCGGCATGGTCTTCGACATAGAGCCAGTCTCGCACATTCGCGCCATTGCCATAGATCGGAATATCCTTACCCGCCAGCGCGTTCAGGATCACCACCGGCACCAGCTTTTCAGGGAAATGGAACGGCCCATAATTATTCGAGCAATTGGTGAGCACAAATGGAAGCCCATAGGTCTCTCCCCACGCGCGCACCATATGGTCAGATGCGGCTTTTGAGGCGGAATAGGGACTGTTTGGCGCGTAGGGCGTGGTTTCTGTGAACTGGCCCGTTTCGCCCAAAGTGCCGTAGACCTCATCGGTGGAGATATGATGGAAGCGGAAATTCTCGGACTTGCCACCCGCTTCCCAATAGGTCCGCGCGGCGTCCAGCAGCACGTAAGTGCCCGTCACATTGGTGTCGATAAACGCGCCCGGCCCATCGATGGAACGGTCGACATGACTTTCAGCGGCCAGATGCATCACGGCATCAGGCGCATGATCGGCAAAGACCCGCGCCATCGCGTCGGCGTCGCGAATATCAGCATGCTCAAAAGCGTAATTGGGACTGTTGTCGATGGATTTGAGATTATCGAGGCAGGCCGCATAGGTCAGCGCATCGACATTCACGACGCTATGACCTTTGGCCACGGCATGACGCACAACAGCGGACCCAATGAAGCCCGCGCCTCCGGTGACTAGCAATTTCATGGCTTAACCCTCAAATGTGAATGGCGAGACGAGACTTTTGAACGATCCGGCCTCAGCGTCTTTGCCCGACAAGATCGCATCCTCAGGATTGATATCCCAATCAATGCCCAAATCCGCATCGGCAAAATGAATGGCGCCCTCGGTCTCCGGCGCATAGGTGTCGGAGCACTTATATATAACAGCCGTATCCGGCGCGCGGGTCACGAACCCATGCGCGAAGCCTTTTGGGACCAAAAGCTGCTTGCCGTTCTCGGCGCTCAGCTCGACGCCGACCCATTTCCCGTAATTCGGCGAGCCTGTGCGAATATCGACCGCGACATCAAAGATAGACCCCGCCACAACGCGCACCAGTTTATCTTGCGCGCGCGGAGGCGCTTGGAAATGCAGGCCCCGCAATGTGCCCACAGGCACCGAGACGGATTGATTGTCCTGCACGAAGTCAATCGCCAGACCTTGATCGGCCAGTTTCGACTGGTTCCACGTCTCGCTGAAATAGCCACGCTCGTCACCAAAGCGCGGAGGCGTTATCACGACCACTCCGGCCAGTTCGGTTTGTTCAATATTCATCTTATTTTCTTCACTCTGGCGGGATCCACAAACGTGTGGACTGATTAACAACCCCGCCTCTCTTTGTCACCTGAGCGATCACAGTTTTTCCACGGGCCTGACCCGACGCATCGGCGAGATTGTGACTATGCTGCAACGCACTATTGGCAGATTCCCGCGCAAAATTTGGTGAATCCACCCCCCTGTCTATACCTCATATAGCGGCTCGCCTAACCGTTCTGCCGATACGAGGGAATGGATTCTGTCCATTATTAATCAACGTCCTAACCGGGCGACGGCCAATTTTTTTGTGCTGTTCCCGGAGCGGGAGAGGTTTGCGAAGTGAAAACGAGAAACAATATCTGGCGTTCTCTACAGACTGTCTTTGACAGAGCGCGCGCCGCATCCGCCCGGAGCTTCAAAAGTGGCGAGAATCTGTCGGCCAGTTCACATAATTACCTTTTTCTCGCCCCAGCCGCCGCACATTGCGAAGCGTATTTAGCAGCCTACGGGGACAGAACTGCCAATTTTCCCCGTAACCCTGGAGGGACGACGAGAATGAAAACCGAGCTCCGCTCAGTTTTACCTGCGACCGCGCTGCTTGCCACGATGGCAATTGGCACGTCTGCTGTTGCTCAACCTGCCTCTCATCTTGAAGTGATTTGTGACGCGGGCGCGATGGCGTCCTGCACAGCCTTGCAAGCTGTCATCCGCGAGCAAACACAAAACCCGCACATCTTTGATCTTGTCCAAGGCCAGACCGCTGACCTGACGATTTCTCTATCCGTAACACGTCAAACCGACACCGCTTTGGCGGGGTTTTTGACATGGACCAAGCCCGGACAAGATCCGGTCAGCGGTCCAACGCTCGAACTGTCAGTGATTGACAGAAATTTAACGCCCCAATCGCAATATGAGTTTGCTCGGGGTTTGCTGCGTGTCTCTGACCTGCCGCTCTAGATCATTCCGCCTTCCTGTTTGGGGACAGAGGCATAAACCGAGGACCGAACCTAAATGTGTATGACCTGCCAGTCGCTCAACCCTGAGCTCTCTACATACGATTTTCATGTTGAACCCGCTCTTGTGGAGTTGGAAGATTCGACCACCGCACCGGGCTATGACTTTGCAAGCTCTCCTTCCGTGGATGTTCGCGATGGCAGCGGCACAGGCGGCAAGCCGGTCTATACGCTCAACCAGATCGCCGATCAGCTGACCGAAGGTTATTGGGAAGCAAACGGATCAAGCGAACGCGCTTTCGATCTGGGCTCTAACCGCGAGATCACGGTCAATATCACTGGCTTGACCAGCGCCGGCAAAAACCTTGCCCGCAACGCTTTGGAAGCTTGGGAAGATGTCTCCGGCATCAACTTCAAAGAAACCAGCTCCGGCTCCGCCGATATCGTCTTTGACGACAACCAGTCCGGCGCGTTTTCCAACACATTCCACAGCAATGGCGAGATCTTGTACTCGACCGTCAACGTCTCGACCCAGTGGCTCAACAGCTACGGCACGTCGCTGACAAGCTATAACTACCAGACCTATATTCACGAGATCGGCCACGCGCTCGGCCTTGGTCACGCAGGCAACTATAATGGCAATGCCAGCTATTCCAGCGGTGCGCTTTATGCCAATGACAGCTGGCAGGCCTCGATCATGTCTTACTTCAGCGAGACACAAAACAGCTTCGTTGATGCAAGCTTTGCCTATGTCATCACACCGCAAATGGCTGATATTCTGGCGATCCAGAACCTCTATGGCGACGCCAGCGACGCGCGCGACGGCAACACCACTTACGGCGTGAACGCGACGAGTGACGCCAATGTCGATATCCTGAATGACGAAGCCCTGACCATTTATGATGGCGGCGGCAAAGATACGATCAATCTGAGCACAAAGAGCAACGATCAACGCCTCGATCTCAATGCCGAGACGTTTTCTGACCTCAACGGCAAGACTGGCAACTTCGCCATTGCCCGTGGCACCGTTATTGAAAACGCAATCACCGGTAGCGGCGACGATGTTGTCAAAGGCAACAGCGCCAATAACGACATCCAAACTGGCTCAGGCGATGATATTATCATCGGCGGTGGCGGCAATGACCGGATGAATGGCGGGTCGGGCAGCGATATCATTGATGGCGGCAGCGGCAACGACACGGTCGTCGTCAGCGGCTCGATGACCAGCTACGATCTTCTCTATGATTATAAAACCTATCGCGGCGATCACATCCGCCTGCGCGACAGCAATGGCAAAGTCGACACAATCGAGAACACCGAATACCTTGTGATCGGTGGCAATCAATACAGCATTGCCGACATCACGGCCTCTTTGGTTTCCACGTTTGGATCAATCAGCAGCGGCGCATCGGCGAAAGTCGCGGGTCTTGAGCTGCACGTCAACGGCACAACCGGTGGCGGTGGTGGTACAACCGGCGGCGGCGATACTGGCGGCGGCGGTGGCGGCGGAAGCTCCAGCGGTGTTGATATGGATCTGACCATCGGTCAGGAAGATGGCGGGCGTTACGGCAACAACTATGCTGGCCAGTCCAATTCCTCGGGCGTTGTCACAGCCGAATTTACGTCGAACGGCCAAGCTCTGCGCTTGAATGTCTCGGGCTATGACATTGACAGCTCTAGGGAAGTGGAAGTCTTCATCAATGGCCAAAGCCTGGGCTACATGAGCAAAGGCACGAACAAGGCTCTCAAGGATTACAGCTTTGAAATTCCCGCTTCGATGCAAAGCTCCGGCACAAACACAATCACGTTCGAGCAAACCCACCCGCACTACCAATGGGGTGTCACAAATGTCGAACTGGTCCCATCGAACGGCACAAGCTCCGCAGATATGACGCTGAGCCTGAACCAGACGGAAACCGGATCCTACGGCAACCACTATGATGGCCAGCTAGAGCCCGATGGCGACATCGTCGCCGAGTTCAACGGCACCAATAAAGACCTGCGCTTGTTCTTGTCGGGATACGACATCGACAATGGCGGCGAGGTTAAAGTCTTGGTCAATGGCGTGAGCGTCGGCTACTTGTCGAAAGGTCTCAACAACAAGCACGTCTCCTATGTCGTCGAGATCCCGAAAGAGCTTCAGAATTCAGGCACCAACACGATCACCTTTGATCAGACCAATGATCACTGGAAATGGGGCGTCACCGATCTGAAACTGGTCGATGCATCGAACTCCAACGCGCCAAACGCGATTTTGACACCCGGCGTGACCGTGACGCAGAAAATGGGCAATATCAACGCTCAGATCACAGACGCAGATGGTGTTATCAAAGGCGTATTCCAAGGCACTGGTCAGGACATGACTTTGGATTTCGCAGGCTACGATATCGACACGAATTCCGAGGTTGAAGTCTTCATCAACGGTCAAAGCATCGGCACGCTGCAAGCGGGCACGAATTCGGGCTATGCCAACTATCAAATCGACATTGATGCGTCTGATCAGATCGCAGGCGAGAACGAGATCACCTTCGTTCAAACCGGCAATGTCACTTGGAAATGGGGTGTCAAAGACCTCACTCTGACAATCGGCGGCAGCTCCAATAACAGCGATCTTGGCCTCGCCAATGCAGGCCCCGGCGACGATGCGTTCGTCTTCAACGAAGGCGCTGCAATGACGGCTGATGATGGTCTGGTGCTTGCTGAAGGCGGCAACCGCGAACCAACAGAAGACGAGATTGCCGAAATGGCCGCCGATCTGGCCTTCACGACAGAGTTCGAATTCCTCGCCGACGACGCGCTTATGTAAGAGCGCAAAAATAATCCAAAACATGAAGGCTCCGGGCACGCTCCGGGGCCTTTTTTCGTGACCCTTGCCCCCACGACGGCGCGTACGTGACAAGCCACCGCGTGGCTGCTAGGACAGATCATCGGACGCGCGCGGCCGTATTTTATTTGCGCAAACAGGGCGGTCACCTTGCTACATCGGTTCAAAGGCGTCTTTCACCGCTACCTTTCAGGCCGGACCTTGCCGCTTTCCAAAGGCGTACAACTGCGCGACGAGGCGGGCACTGTCTTTGCCAATGCCGAATCCATCGGGCTGCGCGGCGGCCATCTGGAACTGTCCGGCTGGACCACCGCCGAGCGGGTCGAGCTGCGCGCAGGCGAGTTCAAAGCCTCCGCCCGCCCCAGCTTGCCACGCCTTGATGTGGCGCGATCCATGTCGCTGCCCGATACTCTGCCCACGGGGTTCCGCCTTGAAATCCCGTTTTTCGGCGGCGATGCAACGGCGACGTTCATCACCCAAGACGCGCGCCATATCCTTAGCTTAACCGACATCACACCCGGCAAAATCCGCATCGCCCGCCTGCGCGCCCTGCCCCGGTTTCTGACGAAGCTCGCAAGCGCCGCGCCGATGATCGTCAAATACAATGCCAATCCTGACCGCGCTTTGCTCACCAAGATCAAATCCGCGCTTGAGTTGGATCTGTTCGAACGCTCCATCCGGCTCGACCCCAATATCCTCGACAGCCCCAAAGCGCCGACCCCAGATATCCCGCGCGTGACGATCATTTTGCCGATCTATAATGCCTTCGATCTGGTGCAAGAGACGCTGCGCCGTCTCACGGATCACACCCCCCAGCCTTTTGATCTGATCTTGATCGAGGATTGCTCCACCGATGACCGCATCAGGCCCTACCTCAAGAAATGGACCTCCAAGCAAGACCCTAAAGCCTGCAAAATCGAGCTGATCGAGCATTCCGAAAACCAAGGCTTCATCAAAAGCGTCAATGAAGGTTTTGCCCGTGCCCGCGCGCTTGGCCAACATGTCGTCTTGCTCAACTCCGACGCGCATGTGCCGCAAAACTGGCTGCCGCGCCTGATCGCGCCTTTGCTGAAAGGCGACAAAATCGCCAGCGTCACGCCCATGTCGAACGATGCAGAAATCCTCTCCGCCCCCACCATCTGCCAGCGTTCTGATCTGGCGGCGGGCGCTGTTGATCTGATCGACGAGACCGCAGCCCGCCTCACCGCGCCAAGCCTGTCACACACGATCCCAACTGGCGTGGGGTTTTGCATGGCAATCGGCAGCGCGGCCCTTAACGCAGCCCCCGATTTTGACGAAAGTTTCGGGCGCGGTTACGGCGAGGAGGTCGACTGGTGCCAACGCCTCCGTGCCACGGGCGGCACGCATCTGGCGCTTGCCAATCTGTTCGTCGATCATCGCGGCGGCGCGTCATTCGGATCGGACGAGAAACTGCGCCTGATCACCGAGAATAACGCCAAAATCGCGCGCCGCTATCCGAGCTATGACGCCGAAGTGCAAGATTTCATCGCCGCCGACCCGCTTCTGACCGCGCGGCTCGCGATTGGCATCGCAATCGCCGGCCAAACAAGTCCTCTTGTTCCGGTCTATCTGGCCCATAGCCTTGGCGGCGGCGCGGAAAACTATCTCAAAGACCGCATCGCGACCGATCTGGAAGAGGGCCGGCCGTCGATTGTGCTGCGCGTTGGCGGGCAAGCGCGGTTTGGTTTGGAGCTCCACAGCCCAACCGGCGTTACGCGTGGAGAGACCGAGGATTTCGCAATCATCGCCCGCCTGCTTGAGAGCCTGCCGCAAAAACGCATCCTTTATTCTTGCGGCGTGGGCGACCCTGATCCGGTCTCCTTGCCACGACGTTTGGTTGATCTCAAAGGGCCGGGCGACACGCTCGACATTTTGATCCATGACTTCTTCGCGCTGTCGCCGTCTTACTGCCTGCTCGACCAAAACGACCATTTCACGGGCGTTCCTGAGGCGGATGATCCCGACCGCGCCCATAACAACCCCACCTCCCTGACCGAATGGCGCGCGGCTTGGAGCACGCTTTTTGACGCCGCGGACAGCGTTATCACCTTCTCCAAAGACAGCGCCAAACATGTCGCCCGCGCCTATCCGAACGCGCGCAAGAAGATCAAAACCAAGCCTCATAAATTGCTCCATCCGGTGCCCAAAATCGTCGCGACCCCGAACGTAAAACCCGTCATCGCCGTGTTGGGGAATATCGGATTGCAGAAAGGCGCGCGCGTCGTGGCCGAGATGGCGCGCAAGAACGCGGGCTCGGAAGAGCTAGACCTGATGGTTCTGGGCAATGTCGATCCGAACATCAAAATGCCCGGCGATTTGACCGTTCATGGCGGCTATAATCTTGACGATCTGCCCGATCTGGCCGCACGTTACGGCATCGCAGGCTGGGCCGTGCCGTCGATCTGGCCCGAGACGTTTTCCTACACCACCCATGAGGCGCTCGCGACGGGTCTGCCAGTGTTTGTCTTCGATCTGGGTGCACAGGCCGAGGCCGCAAAGCCCGCGCCAAACGGGATTGTGGTTGCCACTGACGGAAAGCTCAGTTTAGCTGACGCCATGTTGCAGGCCATCACCTCGGAGTTCGTGAAACGCTCATGAGCAAGCTCAAAGTCTCTCTCTCGAAATTGCGCGCAGCGGGCGTTGAAAGCCTGAACCGACCAAGCGGAGCGCTGATGATGCCGAAAAACTCGGTCATCGAAGCGCCGTCGAGCCTGAAATGGACGGAATATGACCACTCGCTGACCCTTGGTGCGTTCTCCTATCAAGTCTCTGGCTATTGTTTTGCCGCGCGGATCGGGCGCTATTGCTCCTTCGGCGAGGAAGTCCAGATCGGCCGCCAAAACCACCCGTTAAGTTGGATGTCGACCAGCCCCGCCTTCTATTTGCATGACAAGCTGTTTGATCTGGGTGACGGGTTTGAAGGCGCCGACGACTATCACAGCTACCAGTTCAACAACAAATCCCCCGCCACCAAGGTGAAGATCACTACCATTGGCAACGATGTCTGGATCGGCCATGGCGCCTATATTGGCGCCGGTGTCACAATCGGCGATGGCGCGATCATCGCCGCCAAATCGGTCGTCACAAAAGACGTGCCGCCTTACGGGGTCGTCGCGGGCAATCCGGCGACGCTCAAACGCTTCCGCGTGCCACCTCACTGGATCTCCCCGATGTTGCGGATCAAATGGTGGCGCTATGCGCCTTGGCAGCTGCAACATCTCGACGTCACCGAATACCGCGGCTTTGTGCCTGCTATCCAAGCGATGAACCAAGCCGGGGAGCCGGAATTCGAGCCGTCCGTCGTCGATCTCAACGACTGGTAGCGCGGCTAGTTGTTGAGCAAGTCGCGATGAAACCGCGTCAGGAAGACCAGCCCGAACACAGCACAAATCAGCGCGATGCCGAACACATAGGTCGGGCTGACATAGGCCGCGTCATAGCTGGGATAAAACGCCGCCCGCATCTGGCCCACCAGATGGACCAGCGGGTTCCACCATAAGATATCGCGGTAGGGTTGCGGCACGGTCTCGAACACAAAGAAGATGCAAGACAGAATGAACATCGGGCGATTGATAATCCCCCAGACCCGCTGCCAAATCGGAAACCGCGTGTTGAGAAAACAGTTCAGCGTCCCGATCCCGAAGGCCAGACAGCCCGTCATCGCAAGCGCTAAAGCGATCTGCATCAGGTCCGGCGAGGTGCGCGTCTCGAAGATAAAGAAGATGCCTGCGAAGATGATATAAGCCACCAAAATCTGCGTCAGCGAATTGAGCAAGAACCGCCCGATCAGTGCGTCCACATAGGTCACACTTGGATAGACCAGCAAAGGTCGCGAGAAATGGATCGACTGGCTGATCTTGTTGGAAATATCCATATACATCAAAAACGGCACCATTCCCGTGGCGTAAAACATCGGGAAATTGATCCCAATAGGCGGCGCGCGAAACGCCAGCGAGAAGATAAACGTCAGCAGAGCAATCCCCGCCGCAGGTTCCAGCACCGCCCAGATATAGCCGCCCGGTGACCGACCATAGGTCGTCTCCATCTCGCGCAGAACCAGCGCCATGATCGCGCGCACCGAGGCAAAACGGCGCTTGCGGGCGACCGGCTCGGGCGGCGTTTGCGGTTGGGTAGAAATGTCGACGCTGTCGGTCATACTGGCCTTTTTCCTTGCGCCCCTTATAACGGTGTCAGACGCAAAACGAACGACAATCGAGGCTGTTGTGACATCTGACACCAATGTGCAAGACACAGCAATACGCCCGACCGTCCAAAAGAGCAGACCAAAAATGCGCCATTTCGCTATTCTCGCCAGTTTCGTGCTGTTTGTGCTGCTTCCCGTCAGCGTCGCGGGCATTTACCTGTGGGCCCGCGCGGCCGATCAATATGCCTCTACGGTCGGGTTTTCTGTGCGCAAAGAGGAAGCCAGCTCCGCGATTGAGCTCTTGGGCGGCATTACCGATCTGTCGGGCTCCAGCTCGTCGGACACGGATATTTTGTACGAGTTTATCCAAAGCCAGCAGCTTGTGGCGCAAATTGACCAAAAGATCGACCTGCGCAAGATGTGGTCAAAGCCCGAGAACGATCCGTATTTTTCCTATGATGCAAGCGGCACAATCGAAGACCTGCTCGATCATTGGAAATCCATGGTGCGCATTTCTTATGACAGCGGCACGGGGCTGATGGAAATCCGCTCTTTGGCATTTGACCCTGACGACGCGCAGAAAATTACCACGGAAGTATTTGAGCAAAGCACCGCCATGATCAACGCGCTCAGCGATGTCGCGCGCGAAGATACGCTGCGCTACACGCAACAAGAGCTCGACGAATCCGTCGAACAGCTCAAGCAAGCCCGCCAGGTCGTGACCGAGTTTCGCAACCGCAATCAACTGGTCGACCCCGAGGCCGATCTGCAATCGCAAGCCACGCTTTTAGGCTCGCTGCAAAGCCAATTGGCCGAAACGCTGATCGAGGTCGAAATGCTGCGCGGCTCCACCCGCGCCGATGACCCGCGGCTTGATCAGGGCAGCCTGCGCATTGAGGTCATCCGCGAACAAATCAATGAGGAGCGCAAGAAGCTGGGCTTTGGTTCGGGCGAGGAAGGCCAGACGGCGTTTGCAAATATCGTCGGCGAATATGAGCGCCTGATCGTTGATCGCGAAATTGCCGAAGCCACCTATGCCGCCGCCCGCGCCTCCCATGAGGCGTCGCTGGCCGAAGCCCGCCGCCAAAGCCGCTATCTGGCAGCACATGTCTTGCCCACCCGCGCCGAGAAATCCGAATACCCCGAACGGCTCGTGCTACTGGGGCTGTTCTCGCTCTTTATGGTGCTGATCTGGTCGGTCTGCGTCTTGGTTTATTTCAGCCTCAAAGACCGCCGCTAGGCCTGCGCTATGATCCGGCTGGAAAACCTCACCAAGACGTTCATCCTCAAAGGCCAGCGCAAAACCGTCGCCGAAAACCTGAACGTGACATTCCCCACTGGCAAATCCGTAGCCCTTCTGGGCCGCAACGGGGCGGGCAAATCGACCTTGCTGAAAATGATCGCCGGAACGCTTGATCCGACCTCGGGGCAAATCCTGTCTACGGGGTCAATTTCGTGGCCTGTGGGTTTCGCAGGCTCTTTCCACCCCGAATTGACCGGCGCGCAAAACGTGCGCTTTATCGCGCGCATCTATGGCGTCGACACTGATGAACTTGTTGATTTCGTTGAAGAATTCGCAGAGCTTGGCCATCATTTCCGCCTGCCGTTTCGCACATATTCCTCCGGCATGCGCTCGCGTTTGGCTTTTGGCGCCTCAATGGGCATCCCGTTTGATACCTATCTGATCGACGAGGTCACCTCCGTGGGCGACGCAGCCTTTCGGACCAAAAGCCGCCAGATGCTCAATGATCGTTTGCAACATGCGGGCGCGATTGTGGTCAGTCACGGCATGGGCCTCTTGCGCGATATTTGCGAGGCGGCGGCGGTGTTGGAAAACGGCCAGCTTAGTTATACGGACGATCTTGATGCGGCCATCGCGCAGCATGAGGTGAATATGAACGTCAAGCCGACGCCAAAGCCCAAACCGAAACCCCAGCCGCAACCAAAGCCACAAACCGAAGCCGAAGCTGATCGCGATCAGATCCCGGTTTTCACCCGCGCCTCGTCCAAGAACCTCTCGCGGAACTCCTGATTGAGGCGTGAGGCCTGCTTCTTGATCGACGGCTCAGACGGCGTCCAGACCATCCCCGCATGGCCTGCAAATTCTGCAATCCGGTCGACGGTCTCAACAGGCGCCTCGACAATCTGCGCATAGGTCACAGAGAGGCGCGGCACGTCAGACACTTCGCAAAACAAGCGCACCAATTGCTCCGACTGCAGCGCCGCCTGCATCAGTTTCGAGATCGCCTTATAGTCATAGGTCGGGGTCGCGTTCGGATCGCCCTCTTGCCTACTCGTCCATTGCTGGGTTTGCGCGGCCACATGGTAGGAAATCGCCTGATCCAAAACATCCTCGCGCGTCACATGCACGACGCGCATGTCGGCAAAGGCCCGCGAAATCCCCGCACGTCGCAGCATCGCCAGCTGATCCCACGACGCCTTAAACCCGTAGATCGGCTTGCCATTGCCAAACGTCTCGCGCACTGCCGCCAGATAGCCCGCAAAACTGTCGAGCCCTTGCGTGTCACAAGTCCGCTGCACCGTGTCGAAATTCAACTGCTCGTGGAAGCCCGCAAAAACTGGCGTCTTGCGCAGGTAATCAGCCAACAGGTTCGAGCCGCTGCGATTGGCAAAGGCCAGACAGATCAACGGCTGGTCCTGCGGCGCGGCAGCTTCAGGAATGTCAAACCGAGGCCCGAACTGCGCGCGGAGCTTCTTTTCATGGATGCCGACACTTGCCAGCTCTCGCATCAAATCCAAAACGCTCTCCCGATCCCGTTTACGCGCTCAGACTACGCCTTGAGGCGGCCCGAATGCAAAACCCATAAGCGGGATTAGAACAGCGCGTAGTCGAGGTCCAGATCGGTGATGCCGTTCAAGGTCAAAATATCGCCGCCCCCGAAGTCGAAAATCGCATTCCCGCCCGAGACGCGCCCGAAGCTTTGCAAACCCGCGCCGCCCAAAAGCTGCGCATCGATCAGCAAAGTGTCGCCTTCCGCGACGCTAAAATCGCGTACCAGATCGCGGCCTGATGAGAATACGAATGTGTCTGCCCCCGCCTCCCCCCAAAGCGTGTCGTCGCCTGCGTCGCCTTGCAACACATCATTGCCCGCGCGCCCGAACAGCACGTCATCACCCGTGCGCCCCATCAGAAGGTTGTCACCCGCATTGCCGCGCAGGTTGTCGGACCTCCATCCGCCCGCCAGATCCTCGATCGACACGAAACTGTCGCCCGCCGCGATCCCGGTGCTCACCGATGGATTGCCCAGATCGACGCGAATGCCCACCGCACTTTCGCGGTAATCCGCGCGGTCACGCCCCGCGCCGCCATCATGGTGATCGGCGGCAGCCCCGCCCATCAGCACGTCGTCACCGTCACCGCCGTAAAGCACATCGCTGCCCCAACGCCCAAACAGCCAATCATCGCCGTCATGGCCATGGATCGTGTTGGAGCCGACCGTGCCCCGCAGATTATCCGCAAACCGCGTGCCGGAGAAATCCTCGACCGCGATATAGCGATCGCCCACCGCCTCGCCCGTGTTGAGATGCAAATGCCGCGGGTCCACACGCACAGCGCCTATAGCGCCGTCATAATCAGCCACGTCACGCCCGGCCCCACCGGCCAAAGTGTCACCTCCCGCGCCGCCGAAAAGCCGATCATTGCCATTGCCACCTGCCAGCACATCATCGCCGCCATAGCCACGGATCACGTCATTGCCGTCCCAACCAATGATCGTATTGGCGACGTTCGAGCCGCCGAGAACATCGTCAAAATACGACCCGTCCAGATGCTCGATACTGTCATAGCTGTCGCCCAGAGAGGCCCCCTGATTTTGTCCCGGTGCGCTCATATCGACGGTAACGCCGCTGCTCATCGACGAATAAAGCACCCGGTCAATGCCAGAGCCGCCGCGAAACACATCGCCGCCGCCGCTCCATTTGAAAATGTCATTGCCGCTGAGGCCTTCGATGATTTCACCCGCGACACCGCCTTGCAGCACGTCATTAAACACCGTGCCATAGATGATCACCGGGCCTGATCCCGGCTCAGGATTGCTGCCTTCATGCGCGCTTGGGGGCGAGCGGTGCAGCCCGAAAAAATCAGCAGAGGTGAAATCGGCAATATCAAGCGGCTGGCCAGTGTCGGAGTAGACCGTCAGCACCTCATCACCGAAACTCAGCCGCATCCCATCGGGCAAGGCCTCGAAATCAAGCGCGCTGAGCGAATAAATCCGACCCCAAAGGCTCAGATCAATCCGGTCTTGGCTCAGATCGAAATCGGTGATCGTATCGGCATGCCCGTCAGCCTCGAGCACGAAAATATCGCGCCCGGCCCCGCCCGTTAGCGTGTCACTGCCTTGCCCGTCATGCAAAATATCATCGCCCGCACCGCCCGAGATCTGGTCCGCCCCCGCGCCGCCCGTGATCAGGTCTTCACCTGCGCCACCTCCAAGCGTATTGCTGCCCGCGCCGCCTATCAGAGGCGTCTGCGCATCGCCCAGATCATGCGTGTAGCGCCAAATCTCGTCGCCAGTGCCCGCGACGAAAATCTGTAAGTCTTCGCCTACGCCAAACAGTTCCAACGCGGCGATGCTGCTGGGTGCCGGAGCGGTATCACTCGCCAGCTCCGTCAGATGCACCAGCCGTCCGTCAGGCAGCATCGTGAACAGGCTGACCCCCAGATCACCGCCCGCCGCCGCGATATAGACGCGGCCGTTATGTTCCAAAACAGCCGTCTCAACCAGATCGTCGAAATGCGTCATGGCGCTGTCGATCAGATGGTCGATATGGGTCAGATCGCCGTTTTGCTCCACCCGGAACACGCTCAGCGAGGATGTATCTTTCGCTGACAAAATCACGAAATCCTGCCCGAAGCTTTGCACCGCGCGTATGTCTGTCGGCGTGTTGATCCCCAGCCCTTCGGTGATGCCGTCAAAGAACACCTCGGTCAGCGTGCCGTTTGCCTCTAGCCGGTAGCTTGTGACGCGGTCGGCCTGCGCGGATGTGGCAAACACGTATGCCTGCCCGCCCAGCTCTGCCACGGCGAGACCGGAGATTTCTCCCGCCATTTCGCTGGACGTATTCAGACCCCCCAAGACCTGAAACTGCCCACCGACCAGAGCGTGACTTGTCAGCCCCGCGCCACCCGTTTGCGCCGCGATGTAAATATCCTGGCCTCCAAGCGTCGCCTTGATCACTTGCGAATACGACTGCCCGGCAGTGCCGCCAAGGATCTGAGGTCCCGACAGATCGCCGTCGCTTTCGATCTGATGGAGCACCAACCCCGTGCCCGCCCCACCGGCTACCGCGACATGCGATGCGCTGCCAATCTCAAGCTCTGACAATTCGTAAGGCCGCGCCAAACCGCTTCCCAGCCCGAGCGCCAGATCAGCCCGCGAGGCCGCGTCCGAGCCATCGCCCAGATCGAACGTATAGCTCGCCCCCTGCGCACCTGTCGTGGCCACCAGAAAGACGGAGGCCCCCACTTGCATGATCTTCATATCCGTCACTGACGGACCGCTGCCCCCACCGGACACAGCAATGATTTCCGGTCCATTTGGACTAGTCATTGTTCCACTCGCATTTTACCCAAGACCACCATCGCGCCGGACCCGTTAACGCCTCCCCAAGACTTTGTGGCGAAACAGCGGCCTTCCCTTCAAATGTGATTCAATTGCGCGGTGGTCTCGGCTAGGATCATGCCGATGACACGCCCGCCACATATCCGCATTTTGCTTTGCACATTGAACGGTGCCGCCTATTTGGACGCGCAGCTTGCCAGCTTTCTGACCCAGACCCATGAGGATTGGTCGCTTTGGGTCAGCGATGACGGCTCAACAGATGCCACGCGCGAAATTCTCGACCGCTTCGCCAAGGAGAATCCCGCCCGCGACATCCGCTTCCTGAACGGCCCAGGCAAAGGTATGACGGCGAATTACATGTCGCTGATCTGCCACGCGGACCTTGAGGCCGACTTCGTTGCCTTGTCCGATCAAGATGATGTCTGGCTGCCAGAGAAACTCGCCCGCGCCGTGGACCATCTAAGCCCGATGAGCGGTATCGCAGCTTACGGCGCGACGTCGTTACAAGTCGACGCACAGCTCAATACACTCGGCACAGCCCCCCTGCCCAGCTCTGGCGATTTCGCCAATGCGATGGTTCAGAACGTGCTGGCGGGCAATACGATCCTGCTCAACCGCGCGGCGATTGAAACGCTGCGCGCGACAGGCGTCCCAGAGGCCGTGCCCTACCATGATTGGTGGATCTACATGGTGCTGACAGGTGCGGGAGGGCAGATCATCCTCGACCAGACGCCTGTGCTGAAATACCGCCAGCATGGCGACAACGCCTTTGGCGCGCGTATGGGGGCGGCCTCGCTGAAAGCGCGTTGGAGACTGCTACATGATGGCAGCTACGGCACATGGCTTGCCGCCAATCACGCGGGGCTTCACGCCATTCGCGCCCATCTGACACCCGAGGCCGCAGCGCGTCTTGACCGTTTCAAAGAGGCGCAAACCAAAACAGGTCTTGCCCGCGCGCGCGCCATCCGCGCCACGGGTGCGCGCAGACAATCGGCCATCGGCCGCGCGCTGTTTTATGCCGCAACGCTGATCGGGCGCGTCTGACGATCCTCCCTTGTGGGCGGGGCTCGAATTGCCTACCAAACCCTATGTCAGATGGCCAAAATCCCGCGCCCGCCAAGGCGCATTGGGCTGAGAAGCAAGACCCGGATTTCGCCGCGATCTGGGCGCAGGTGAAGCCCTTCACCATGACCTCGCCCGAGCGCGGCTATGCGCTATATCAAGCCGTCCATCATGTGATTGACCAAGACATCCCCGGCGCCTTTGTCGAGGTGGGCGTGTGGAAAGGCGGCTCGTCCATGTTGATTGCGCTGACGCTTCTGGCGCGTGGCATCACCGATCGCAATCTCGTGCTGATTGATACATTCGAGGGCATGACAGAAGCCGGCGCGCGCGACAGTGATGTGCATGGCATCCATGCCGATGATCTGCTTGCCGGAAGCCGAGGCGACGCAGTCGCAGACCTCACCCGCGCCGAGGCTGGCATCGATCAGGTGCGCGCCAATATGGCCGCCACGGGCTACCCGGCCGCGCGGCTTCGGATCGCCAAGGCCGATGCGCGCCACGATCTGCCGAAGCTGCACACCTCAATGATCGCCATGCTCAGGCTAGATACGGATTTCTACGACAGCACTTTGGCCGAGCTGGAACAGCTCTACCCCCGTGTCAGCCAGAGCGCTCCGGTGATCATTGATGATTACGGCCATTGGCAAGGCTGCCGCGACGCGGTCGAGACCTATTTCGAGCAAGACCCCAAACATGCCCGCCCGATGATGTGGGCCGTCGATTATACCGGCCGCGTTTTCCTCAAACCCGAGCCCCCGCTCAAGGCCGATATCGAGCGTTACGACTATGTCCCTCCGGGCTTTACCGATCCAAAGCTGCTTGGCCTCTTTCCTCAGGCGGCTCCGATGAACCCGTGGATCGTACGTTGGAAATATCTACGCCCTGTAGCGCCGCATATCTTCCGCACCGATAGCCGCCGTGAGGACGGGCCCTATATTGGCTATTCGTCGTATGAAGAAGCGCTCTGCCTGCATAATCTTGCCGCCATGTTCCAAGGCAAGCGCGGGCTTGAGATCGGCTCGCATTACGGCTGGACAAGCGCCCATCTGCGCGCCGCTGGCCTGCGCATGGATCATGTCGATATCGCCTTCGCCGATCCCGAGCGCGAGGCGCAAGTGCGCAAAGCGCTCGATGCGGTGGACAGCGATCAGCCCTATAAGATCTGGTCCGATCCATCGCCGGGTTGCGTGGACACGGTCGCAGCCTCAGACCCCGACCCGTGGTCCTTCGCCTTTATCGACGGCTATCACGAAGCGCCCGCACCCGCGCAGGACGCGCGCGCCGTCTTGCCTCATATGGCCGAAGACGCCGTGACCGTGTTTCACGATCTCACCTCTCCCGATGTCTGCGCCGGGCTCGACATTTTTCGCGATGCGGGCTGGAACGTGATGCTGTGGAATACCATGCAGGTCTTAGGGATCGCATGGCGCGGCAATGTCACGCTGCCCAACCATGTGCCCGACCCCAACGTCGCGCGCCTGTTCCAGCCGCATCTTGCGGGCTACACCACTTCTAACGACAGCGACTGAACCCGAATGGACGTCACGACATGAACAAGACCTGGGAAAATATCGCCCCGCTTCTGACCGGGCGAGACTAGAGTGACCCGTCAAGCCCCAGCCTCCGCGCGGCGTAATTTGCATCGGTTCTTTCTGAGCCAAGCCTTTTGCTATGCGCCAGATGAACGGTTTCTCTATTTGGCCAATGCCAAGGCCGGCTCATCGACGATGAAGGCCTTCCTGCTCAATGGGCTCGCGACACGGCGCGAAACGCCGGGCAGCAGTTGGGTCCACGGTCCCGCCAATTGGAGCCGCGATTATGACAGCGCGCTGGCCGATCCGGACCTGTTCACGTTCACCGTGGTCCGCAACCCGTTTACCCGCATCCTGTCGGCCTATCTCGACAAGATCGGGCGCCCGGGTATTTTGCGAAACCAGTTTAACGCGCAAAACGGGTTTGGGTATGATGATGAGGTCGGGTTCGAGCAGTTCCTGAGAATCCTCGCCGAGGATACTGCCATCCTCGATCAACATTACCGCCCGCAAGTTGAAAACACCTACGCCGCATCGCTTGATCTGGACATGGTGCTCACGCTCGAACATCTCCGCCCCAATATCGCGGCGCTGGCACAGCGCACCGGGCTCGAAGCCAGCTTGCCCGACAAATCCGCCCATTCCACCGACGCGTCGCGTAAGATCAAAACCTATTTCAGCGACGAGGCTATAGCGCTGACCCGGCAAATCTATGCCGCCGATTTCGACCTGTTCGGCTATAGCCCGGAGATCGACAATATCAGCGAGGCTGCACCAGAGCCATTCGCCACCAAAGCCCGCCATCCCGGCGACAAAGCCACCATCGGTGCGATTGCCTGCCAGATCCGCGGCGACGTGGAACAGGCGCAAAAGATCTATGCAGGTCACAACGGCTCGTCCCTGCAAGACCGCGTGCAGCGTACCATTCTGGACTGGAACGAGACGCGCGCAGACTATGACATGGCCGACGCCGAAGCCCTTCTGGCCGAGTGCGTTACACCAAATGACAAACCCGCAATTCTCGACTTCCTGTCCTTTCTGGCCACCCATCGCAACCGCCCTGATCTGGTCGAGGACACAGCTCTCCAGATGGTTCATATTGCGCCGTATTTCCCCAAATTCCGCGCCCTTCTGATCGACACACAGCTGATCCAATCGCGCGAGCAGGACGCCTTCGGCACGCTCGAAAACCTGTTCAACACCTGCTGGCGCGTTCCGCCAATGACGCCGCGCGCGCAGGAATTTAGCGATCTGCACTTGCCCGCCCTAGAGGCGCTTCATGTCAAACGTCAGGAAAGCAATCCTGACATGCGGCCCTTGTTCCAAGACATCGCGCGCAAGAAAACCGAAGAGATCATCACCCCCGACGAGCCGCGCTCCTTCAAGACCGCCTTCGAGCCGGAGTTCCTCACCTCCTACCACAAGGGGGTGATGGATTATTCCTATAAGGGCGTGAGCTGCCTCAAAAGCCCGATTGATCTGGCGATCTATATGAAGCTGTTTTGGGACGTCAAACCCGGCACGATCATCGAGATCGGCTCGTTTCACGGCGGAGCTGCACTGTTTTACCAAGACCTGTGCCGCAATTACGGGTTAGAGACGCAGATCGTCACGGTTGATTTTCGCAAGATCGAAGCCAACCCGACAACCGCACAAGACACCGGCATTCGCTTTATTCATGCCGATGCCGAGAACCTTGCAGATAGCGATCTGCACCCGATCCTAGACACCCTGCCCCGCCCTTGGGTCATCATCGAAGACAGCGCGCATACGTTTAATGTCAGCCATGCTGTGATGACTTACTTTTCGGGACGACTAAAGAAGGGCGAATACCTGATCATCGAGGATGGCGTGATCGAGGATCAAGGCGCGAACTGGCGCTATGATGGTGGCCCCAACCGCGCGGTACATGAATTTTTCCGTGATAATCCAGATGTTTACGAGATTGACACGCATTATAACGACTTCTTCGGCGTCAATGCGTCTTTCAACCCGAACGGCTATTTACGCAAAACCTAGCCGCGCATCTCTGCCCAAAGCCGTGCCACCTGAGCCTCCAGATTGCCCTTGGCCTCCCAGCCCAGATCGGCCTTGGCACGGCTGACATCAAGCACCAGATGATCGACGTCGGAAGGCCGCGCGGGTTGCTCCGATAGCGCGATCTGCACGCCGGAAATCTCGCACACCATGTCATAAACGCTGCGCGTCGTGCGCCCTTCGCCCGAGCCGATATTCCACACGGCAGGGTCGAACTTGTCGGTGTCCAAGGCCGCCAAAATGGCCGCGCTCAGATCCTCGACACAGACATAATCGCGCACGGTCGAGCCGTCGCCAAACAGCGTGAACCCGCCGCCGCTTGCAGCTTGCCGCAACAGAACTCCGATCACACCTTGCGCGCTATTGGTCTGCCAACGCCCCACCGGATTGGACGGGCGCAGCACCACATAACGCAACCCATGCGCGCGGTGATAGTACGCCAGCGCTTGCTCTGTCTGCATCTTGCCCAAGCCATAAGGCGACACCGGATGCATACCGCGGGTCTCTGGCACCATCTTGCCACCCGTATTGCCGTAGATCGCCCCCCCCGAGGACAGATAGATCATCCGCAAATCCGCATCGGCCACAGCCTTGGCCAGCCGCATCACCGGAGCCACGGTCTCCGACAGCTCGTTCCAAGGGGCGTCCACATTGACGCCGGGCGTCGAGACGCCTGCCGCATAGACGACACCAGTGGCTTCGCTCAGCGGCCCCTCAGGCGCGTCCCAGAACGCGCCGAGCGTCATAGAGGTGATCGACGGCGCGTAAGCCTTCAGAAACTCCGCATCAGGGCTTCGCGACACAACCATCGCGGCGCGGCCCTGCGCGTGAAGCTCTGCGCACAGGTTCTTGCCGATAAACCCGGTTCCGCCGAAGATCAGCAGCATACGCGCTTAGCGCCAAGTCGAGACGCAGGGGATTTTCGATGTGTCACAGCGATCAGCATATTTCGCCGCGATCTCCGTGACCTCTGCCATCAGACCATCGGCCAGCTTAATCGGCTCCAGCCCCAATCCCAAGAAGCGATCATTGACGACATGCAGATCGTTCTCATCAGCCTCATTGCGCGGGTTTTCCAGATTGGCAATTTCCGCGCCGGTTTGCTCTGCAATCATCGCGGCCAGATCACGCACGCGGTGGGTTTCTGTCATCTGGTTGAGGATGTTCACCCGCTCGCCCTTTTGCGGCGGATTGTTCAGCGCCAGATCGACACAGCGGCAGGTGTCTTGAATATGAATAAACGCCCGCGTCTGCCCGCCTGTGCCATGCACCGTCAGCGGATATTTCACCGCCGCTTGCATGAGAAAGCGGTTCAGCACCGTGCCGTAATCGCCGTCATAGTCAAAGCGGTTGATCAGCCGCTCATCCATCCGCGTCTCGTCGGTTTGTGTGCCCCAGACAATGCCCTGATGCAGATCGGTGATCTTCAGGCCATCATTCTTGTTGTAAAAATGGAAGAACAACTGATCTTGAGACTTGGTCATGTGATAGATCGAGCCCGGATTGGTCGGGTACAAAATCTCCGTCTGATGCGGGCCTGCGGGCGTGTCGATCTGCACGTTCAGATAGCCCTCAGGGATCTTCATCCCCGCCGTGCCGTAGCCATAAACGCCCATTGTGCCCAGATGGATCAGGTGGATGTCCTGCTTGCTTTCCACAATCGCGGCCAGAATGTCATTCGTGGCGTTCAGGTTGTTGCTGACCGTGTAGCGCTTATGAGCCGAAGACTTCATCGAATAGGGTGCGGCGCGTTGTTCGGCAAAATGCACGACCGCGTCAGGCTTGACCTCTTGCAGCAGCGTCAGCAGGCGGTGGTAATGCTTGCCCACCGTAAACGTCTCAACCCGGATGTCGTGGCCAGAGACTTCCTTCCACGCCCGCACCCGTTCGCCCAAAGGACGGATCGGCGTCAACGAGGAGACTTCCAATTCCAGATCAATCTCGCGGCGCGAGATATTGTCGACAATCGTGACCTCATGGCCCTTGTTGGACAAATGAAGCGCTGTGGGCCAGCCGCAAAAGCCGTCTCCGCCTAGAACAATAACTTTCATAACTCAGGCCTTCTCGGTTCGGTAAATGGGGGATGAATAGCTTGATAGCTCACTGCGTGGAATACGTGATTTATTGCCCGACGCCTTGATCGTCTGAGACACTTTCTGCCGACGCTTAAAGAGCACCGTATCAGGCACGATCTTATGGCGAATGCCAGCGGCCAGCGTGGCACAGTTCCACTGCCAATCCTCAAAGGCCCAGCCTCCTCGGATGTCGCGATCATAAAACGGATGCGCCTCCATCACGGCGCGGTCAACCATGCACAACGCATCCCAGTAATTCGCCAACCGCAACGCATCGAGCGAGAAATCAGGGTCGTCTTGGTCGACATGGCGGTAGATCGTCGCTTGGCCTTCGAAGAAGTAATTGAACTCAGGATGCGCCACGACCTCTGGGCCATGTGCGTCGAGGAAGCTCGAGGCCTGAACCAGCCAGTCTTTCGACCACAAATCATCGCCATCGAGAAACGCAATCCGCTTGCCCTTTGACGCCTCCAAGGCCGCATTGCGCGCTTTGCCCTGATCGCCGAGATCAGTCTCCATCACTGCGCCATCTGTGCCAAACTGCATGAACGCCGCGCGCGTTGCGTCATTGGCGCGGTCGAGCACGTAGATCGTCTCCACGCTCAGCCCCGCCGTACGCGCGGCATCAGAGGCCTGCGCCATTGAGCGCAAGGTCGGCACAGCTTTGCGCCCCTCGCCATGGCCCGTCACGATGCAGGTGATATCAACCATGGCTCAGCGCCTCCTTGACCGCGGCCAAATAAGTGGCCTCGGTATAGTCACTGGCGATGCGCTCTTGCAAAGCCGCCGACTTGCCGCGCGTCAAATCCGGATCGGCGTAAAGTGCGGCAATCGCATCTGTGAAGCCTGCGACATCATCGAATTGCTCAACCAGCCAGCCCGTCTCGGCATCGACCAACTCTCCGACGCCGCCGACATTGGGCGCGACGATCGGCAAACCGCGTTGGCCCATATCGAGAAGGATCGTCGGGATCCCGTCCCATTGCGCAGTGTAGAGATAGAAGTCAAAGCCGCGCGCGACGACCTCGCCCAGATCGGAATATTCACCATGCTCGACAATGTTGGGCGGCGGATCAAACGCCTCCAGCCCTTCTGAGGCGATCACCGGCTTGCCGTAGACATGAAACTCCAGATCGGGATGGGCGCGGGCAATCTCCATCAACACATCGACACGCTTTTGCGGATCAAACCGCCCCGCCCAAAGCACGCGATTGGTGCGTGTGGCAACGGCTGCATCGCCGCCCTCCAAAGGCTCCGCCGGAGTGCGTAGGGTCGCAATCTTGTGCGATCCTTCCAGCGCGAAGCGGTCGCGCAGATGATCGGCCAGATAAGCCGTGTCGCATAAGATCAGGTCAAGGTAGTCAATCGTGTCATTGATCCACTGGATCGGATAGCCAACCCGCACGCCCTCGGGGCTTTCATCCCAAGTAAACAAGTAGCTGGCCACGTCATATTCCTGCGAGATCTGACGGCCATAAAGAACCAGCGTGTCCCACATCAGGCGACTGTTGACGTTGGCGATATGGCGGGCCTCTAGACCGGCCAGCAGATCAAGAAGAAGATTAGACTTCGAGCTGTCGCTGTCGATCTCTTCTATCAGCGCGGCCAGATCAATCACCTCGACGCCGTCGGGAAACCATTCGGGATGCTCGAAATCGCTGCCATCGGTCATGATCACGACGACATTTTCGGCGCCGTAAAGCTCTGCGTAGCTGGTGGCCAATTTGCCGCCCACTCGCGCGGCACCCGACATGCGAACCTGACCGATCACCACGGCTTTCTCAAAGCGCTGACCCGCATAGCGACGACGCAAAATGCCTGCGGCCGCAGCCTCGGGCGTGGCGTGATATTGCGCGGTCGTCACAATCTGGTTCTCGCGCGGCAAGGCTACCATCGGATCTAGCGCCACAGCCTGCGCCACATGCTCTGCTAAAAGGCCGCTCTGGAACCGATCCAAGACCTGTGCATTGGCCACACTCGTCGCGGCCCGCCACGGCTCCCGCTTATGGGCGCGGGCATAATGCAGCAGCGGCGGCACACCGGCGCGGCGAATGTCGCGGTTATGGTCCAGATAGTAGCGCGTCGAGAACTCCGCCGACGGATCGCGACCCATCACCCACCCCACGGTCATATAATGGACCAGTGGATCAACGCCGGCTGATTTGAGCTCAGGCATTTGCGACACATAATAATCCTCGTCGAAAAACGGACGCACCGTGTCCAGATCAACCGGCCCGGGCAGGCGCATCGCCAATGTCTCGCCTAGATGATCTTCCGCCAAAAGCTCCGAGGGCAGCCGCATATGCGCGCGCGCCAATTGCAACGCGTCGGGCTCGCCATCATCAAAACGCTGCGCAAACTCCATCAGCGGATTAAACGCGCCCTCGCTGATCTCGGGATGCGCCTCAAGATAGGCTTTCGTCGAAAACCAATTGTTGGGATCGCGCAGCTCTTTCCAGCCAAACTCATCGAAATGCGCCGCCGGTTCCACACCGGCTTCGGCGACATCGCCGTAACGGCGCAGGTAAAATTCCGCGTTGAAAAACCGCTTCCAGCCGTAAAGGCCATCTTTCGAGCTGGCGCTCTCCGCCTCACCCTTGGGCGCGCGCGCAGGATCTTGAGAATTCACGTCGTCTCCCATTTCGATTTTGCGACGTCAAAGCGCCTGAGATGATCAACTGTCACGCTCTTAAACCATTCAGAGCCAACCGCAATGGGCTCGAAAATACCTCCAAAGGCCTGAATTTGTCAGATTTTGTTTCCAAAACCGCTCCAAACAGCCTTCATTTGGCCAAATTAGCACAGCAAACCCTCGAGTGACTGAAACAATTTGGATTCGGGCGCAGCTTCGCCGATAACGCAGGCGAAAACCCCCCGTAACCCGTATAAAACTAACGGAACTGATATGAAAATTGCAATGGTAGGCACCGGATATGTTGGGCTCGTGTCCGGCGTATGTTTCTCTGACTTCGGCCATGATGTCGTGTGCATCGACTTGGACCAATCCAAGATCGACATGCTCAACAACGGCGAAGTTCCAATCTTCGAGCCTGGTCTCGACACATTGCTGGAGAAAAACGTCGAGGCAGGTCGCCTGACTTTTTCGTCCGATCTGAAGACATCCGTCGCTGATGTTGACGCGGTGTTTATCGCCGTGGGCACGCCCACACGTCGCGGCGATGGCCATGCCGATCTGACTTACGTCTACGCCGCCGCAGAAGAAATTGCGCATGCGGTGAAAGACTACACCGTCATCGTGACCAAATCGACCGTTCCAATCGGCACCAACCGCGAAGTGAAGCGCGTTGTGTCTAAGGCCAACCCGAAGCTCGACTTCGATGTGGCCTCCAACCCGGAATTCCTGCGCGAAGGTGCGGCGATTGACGATTTCATGAAGCCTGACCGCGTCGTTGTCGGCGTCGAGACCGAGCGCGCCTCGAAAGTCATGCAAGAAATCTACCGCCCGCTCTACTTGCGCGACTTCCCGATCCTGTCGACCGATCTGGAAAGCGCCGAGATGATCAAATACGCCGCCAATGCGTTTCTGGCGACGAAGATTACCTTCATCAACGAAATCGCCGCGCTGTGCGAAAAGACCGGCGCTGATATCAAGCAAGTCTCCAACGGCATCGGGCTTGATGGTCGTATCGGCAACAAATTCCTGCATGCAGGCCCCGGCTATGGCGGCTCATGCTTCCCGAAAGACACCTCCGCGCTGGCGCGCATCGGCCAAGAACATGCCGTTCCAATGCAAATCACCGAGACGGTTATTCGCGTCAATGAAGGCGTCAAATCCCGCATGGTCGAGAAATTGCGCGATCTGGCAGATGGCACATTCAACGGCAAAACCGTCGCCGTGCTGGGTGTGACATTCAAACCCAATACCGACGATATGCGCGACGCTCCGTCGCTGACCATCGTCCCTGCCCTTGTCGGTGGCGGCGCAACTGTGCGTGTCGTCGACCCAGAGGGGCGCAGAGAGGGCGAAGCGCTTCTTCCGGGGGTCGAGTGGGTTGAAGACCCTTATGCGGCTGTAGAGGGCGCTGAGGCGCTGGTGATCCTGACCGAGTGGAACGAGTTCCGCGCGCTGGACCTAAGCCGCATGGCCGGATCAATGAAAGCCGCCCGCATGGCTGACCTGCGCAACATCTATTCCGTCGAGGATGCCGAAAAGGCTGGCTTTGAGGCCTATGTCTCAATTGGCCGCACGGGCTTGGGCGACTAAATTACCAAAACTTGCCAGTAGGTGATTTCGCGTAAGGCATTGTAATTGCTACATAATACGTGAAATTGCCAATTGGCAAGTTTTTGACCCCCTAGCCGTCATCGCCCTCTGGCTTAAACGCCTCCGCATGATCGGCGAGATACATCTCAAGCCATTTCTCTAGCTTTTTGGGGTTCGTATTCGCGTCGAATTCCAAACGCACGCGCTTGCCCTTCTGGGTCAGCTGCACGCCGCTTTCCGCCATATGGCTGCGATAGGTCTTCACGGCCTGCTTCTTGGGCTTGGGCTTCGATGTCGCCTGCTTGAGCCGCGCCATCACCTGAGCGGCATCAAGCGGCACCCCCCTGCCCTCCCGCGCGTCCTTTTGCGCCTCTGCAATCGCGCGCGCCTCCGCCAGCACATTGCCGCGCCCGCCGGGTGTCTTCATCAGGGGTTTTAGCTGGCGGGCGTGCAGCTCGCGAATGTCGCGGATCGTCGGGAAGGCATCCACAATCGGCTTGTCCAGTTTCGCCAGCTGCAAATAGCGCGACAACCACGCCTCCGAGACCTCCAACCGCTCCGCCATCACCCGCTGCTTGCCGCTGTAATAGGTCTTCACCGCCTGCGCGTAATCGCTGGCGCGCTCATAGTCGGAGATATCTTCGCGGTCACGGTTCTCAATATCAGCCAGCCGGAACGCTTCCTCATCGCTCAGATCGCGCAGCTCGATCAGATATTTGAAGTTCGGGTAGTTATTCGCTCTGAGCCAGCTGATCGCGAAATGCCTGCGCGCGCCGCAAATCACCTCGTATTTCGCGCCCCCCTGCCCGTCCCGTTTGCGCACAATCGCGGGAAATTCCTGCCGACCTTGCGCCTTGATCCCGTCAATCAGATCGCGGCAATTATCCTCGCTGAGCAGATCATAGGCGCGGTTGTGATGGTCCCACATGACGCAATCGGCGGGGTCCACCCAATGCAGCGTCTTCTCTTCCAACTCGCCCGACAGCCTGTCGCCAATCGTCGTCGACCGCTTCAAAAACCGCGTGCCCTTTTGCGTCTCTTTCGGGCTCGCCGCCTCATCGAGACCGCCCAAAACATCGTCGAAAATCGCGTCATGTTTCTTGCTCATAGCAAGCCCTCCTCTCTGAGGCTTTCATGGTGACTGGGCCAGGTTTTGCGCACCAAAAGCTCCACCTCGCGGCCCACCGCATCCAGATAAGCACGGCAGCGCTTATGCGTCTCGGAGCGCGTCGCGGCCCCCGTCAGCTCATAAACCGTGCGCAAGTTTGCCGTCGCATTATCGATCTCAGCGCTGTCTTTCAGAACCGCTTGCAGCATGTCTTGCGGGAACACCGCATCCATCATCCGTTTGATCGCAATATGCGCCGATTTGTTGTCGTTCATCTTGGTGGCGATGATCTTAACAAATTGATACTCCCGCGCGCCGCCGAACTCCGCCAATTCCTGCAAAGTCGCTGACAGCATTTTCAAGAAATGCGCGGTCGAGGCGAAGTCGATATTGTTGGGCGGCGCCGGGATCAAAAGCGCATTCGCCGCGCGCAAAACCGATAGCGAAATCATCCCCAAAGCAGGCGGCGGATCCATCAAGATCACGTCGAACTGATCTTTGATCGTCTCGATCCCGTCGCGCAGCTTATCGAGCACGAAATTATGGTCCCGTGCCATGCGCGCCGCGAACTCATATTCGGCGTCATATAGACCCAAATTCGCAGGAATCAGCGCAATATTGGGCCAATAGGTCGCGCGCAACGCATAGTGCAGGCTGGACGGGCCGCCATGGCGGAAGAACGGATAAAGCGTGTCTTCCTCCTCATCCATATCGACATCCGGATTGAGCCCGAAAATAGAGGTGCTGGATGCCTGACTGTCGCAATCAATCACGCAAACCCGGTAGCCTTTCAGCGCGAAATACTGCGCCAGATGCGTCACCAGCGTCGATTTCCCGACACCGCCTTTGAAATTTTGCACCGCGAGCACCATAGGATCATCGCCGGGCTGGCGGTGGGGCAGGGTGCCAAACACCTCGCGCATTTGGTTAACCTGCGGCAACGAATACCCCGTGCGCCGGTTGGTTTTGGGGTCTTTTTCAGGCTCTGGAAGTCGCCCATCGGCCTCTGCGTCGCGGATCAGCTTCTCGGACCGTCCGACCATTTCCGCCGCAGAGCGCACATTAAACCGCAAATCCAGCGTCTTTTGCGCATCCGGCGCGTAGACCCGATCTCGCAGTCGGTTAATCACCGTCGCAGAGCGGTTGGAGAGGTTTTCAAGCTCATCCAGGGTGACATTTGGTAGGATATGCTCGATCATAGCAGCCTCTGGCATTGTTTTTCGAATCATGCCGCACGAGCAAGCCCCGCACAAGTCGCGTTTTTCAGCCTTGGGCACGAAAAAAAGGAACATGCGGGCAAGTGGTGTGAAAAACCGATAATCCGTTTTGATCTGTCAGAGTTTCGGATAATCTACAGTTTATGCGCCCATCTCAGCACGGTAGTCTTTAGCGAAGAGTCTAATATTGAAGAAATGTCAGTTGTCGCACTCAAAACAAAAATATCCAGATGGAAAACCCAAAGCCTATTCATATAGTTGGTATTCTAAGTGTTCGGTCACGCTAAAGCATTGAAAATAAAAAATTTTTATGGGATAGCGCTTACATATCGGGTGAGATCGCTTACATCCCGGGGCGGCAAGCCTTACGGATCGGGGTGGGAAGTCTTACGGATCGGGTGCCCTCCAACCCTTACATATCGGGACGGATTGCCAGCAGGGTCTAATCAGGGCTTTTTGTCCTTGTTTTTCAGACTCCTGCGAATCACCGGCGCCTGCTAGGTTGTCTGAAAGCTTACATTTCGGGTGATGGACGGGGCAGGGCGCTTCTGCTAATCTTACGCCTAATAACAAACAAAAGTAAGAAATAGCTGTAGGGCAGGGCAGTCCAAATGGCAGATGGGAAACCGTACCGCACGCTTGATGCGCGTCCTAACGCGGAAAGTCTGATCAAACCGGGGGAGCTGGTGGATCTGGTCGAGGTCACGCCGCTGACCTTGGCCGATAGGCGTATCTATAACCAGCTTCTTGAAAACGCATGGGACGGGATCGAGAAGCCCGTCAGCCATGTGATCTCGAAATCGCAATTGCGCGGTTCGCATAATTCCAATGACCGGGTTGGCGAATCTATTGAGCGGCTAATGTCGGCCATCGTCAAAGTGCAGGTGCAATGGAATGGTGAGCCCGCGATTGAGCGCGTGCAGCTTTTGGGCGGCAATATCGAGACGGAACGCCGCGACGGGTTGCTGGAATATGAAATCCCCGCGCGGCTTCGCAAAGTGATCAAGAATTCGACCGTGTTTGCGCGGTTGCAGCGCGAGGTGATGTTTGCGCTGTCCTCGAAATACGCGCTGACACTTTATGAAATGGTCCAAAAACGCGGCAATCTGAAGTGGAAATCGTCGGAGAAATTCTCGCTCGATGAAATACGCGGGATTTTGGGCGTGCCGAAGGGCAAATTGACCTCTTGGTCGAACCTGAACTTGCGCGCGATCAAGCCCGCGGTCGAGGAGGTCAATGCGCTCAGCGACTATATTGTCGAGATTGATCCCGTGAAAACCGGCCGCCGCGTGACGCATATCGAGCTGCGCTGGTGGCGCAAGGATGGCCAAGGTGTCACGGCTGCCGAGCGGGAGTTGAGCTTTTCCAAGGTGGGCCGCAAAGCCCGCGCGACTGGCACCGCCGAGATCAAGCCAAAACCCGCCTGGTTAGAGGGCAGGGGCCCCGCTTTGCGCAGCGACACTTACGAGACCGCCAAGCTGCGTCATGCGGGATATGATATCTATTTTATCGAAGGTGAGTGGCGCAATTGGGCGGCGGGAAAAGAGCCCGCATTAGACCCTGACAGGGCCTTTTTGGCGTTTTTGCGTAAATTCTGCGAGGCGAACCCGCTTTAACCCGCCAAGGTTAATCGAGCTGCCGGGCCACACCGAAACTGGCGCCAATCAGGCTCAGGATCGTGCGCGCATTATTGACAGGGCTTTCCGTCGCATAAACCAGATCGCCAGGGTTGATCTTGAAATTGCCAGCGCTGAACAACCCGTCCGCGCTGGTCAGATCCATGGTGAACACCACCCGCGTATCAGAGGGGCCGCGATCGTCGGGGCGCACGGCTCCGGTGCCATATTCGCGCAGCACCAAAATCCCTTCCGGATTGGCCCGCGCGTCAGACAGCCCGCCCATCAGCGACATCGCATCCAATGCGGAGACGTCTTCTTTCGGGAAGGTAATCAGCTCTTCACGGCCCGAGGCGCCAAGCGCCAAGAAATAGCTTTCATCCTCGGCCACCAGAATTTTGTCGCCTGCGCGCAAAGTCGTGTCTAATTCAGGGCTTTTGAACAATTTATCAAGCGCGATGGCATAAGTGGAATTGCCGCGCAGCAGCCGGATTTGCGGGTTGTCGAACCCGTCACGAACGCCGCCGCCTTGTGACACGGCGCTGAGCACTGTCATGTCACGCTCTTCCAGCGGGAAAGAGCCGGGGCGGTTGACGCCCGAAACCACATCGACCGCATGCCGCCGACCGGGTTTGGCCAAAAGCTGAACTTGCACAGACGCGCTGATATCGGACAAGGCGGTTTGCACCGTGTCGCGTGCGGCCTGTTGCGTCATCCCGGCAATCTTCACTGCGCCCACATATGGCACGAAGATATTGCCATTGGGTGCCACGGTCATGGTCTGAAGATTGGCCACTTTCTGCTGCGCCGAGGTCAGCAGCGAATTATCGTCACTGTCCCAGATCGCCAGATCAATCGCATCGCCTGCCAAAATCACCGACCCGATTGGCCCTTTTTGCTTTCCGACCCATGAATACCGCGTCACGTCGCCTGTGCCGGGCCAGGCGCGATAAGTGTCTAACATGGCCCGAGTGACCGGATATACGGCGAAATCAGCGCTCTCGGAGGACGCGTTGGCGGTCACTTCTGATTGCAAAGCCGCACCACGGGGCAGGGCGCAGCCACCCAGCGCCAGCGCGCATGCAAAAACACCCAAAACCGAAAGGTTTGCCCGCATCTGATATCCCCCAAAGCCCGGCCCGTCAGAGCAGTCGCGGCAGCGGGCTCTGAGGATCGCGCAATGATCACAACATCTGGGGTTAAGTCAATCACCTGACCCCATCATAGGGTCTGTTGGAGCCGTTTTCGGCCCAAGCCTCCACTGCGCTACGATTCGCGCGCCCTGACAGATCCTTCGTTGCGCAGCTGACCTCAATCCCCGCGCGCTTTGGGGTATTGTGTCACGCATGGTTCCGCAGACGGGTCTCCACCGCGCGAAATTGCCACAAATTTAACCACATAGCGAAAAAAACCGGCCTTGTTTCAAGACTATGTTTGTTTGAAACGGGCTGATTTGATACGCGGCTCAGGTGCAAAAATTTTAGGTCGGGAATACCCTCGTGAACAGCTCCATCCATGATCCCAAGAACGTAGGCCGCAAGGTTTTGATCGTTGTCGAAAACTTGCCAGTGCCGCTGGACCGCCGTGTTTGGCTTGAGGCCACGACGCTGACGGCGGCGGGCTACCATGTCTCGGTGATCTGTCCGATGGGGCGCGGTTGGGACAAGGCCTATGAGGAAATCGACGGCGTGCATATCTACCGCCATCCAGAGCCACCCGAGGCGCATTCCGGCGCCGTGGCCTATGCCAAAGAATACGCCCATGCGATCCGCCATTGGTTCCGTTTGGCAAAAGTGGTCCAGCGCGAACAAGGTTTCGACGTGATCCATGGCTGCAACCCGCCCGATCTGATCTGGCTGCTGGCGCGCCGCTATCGCGGGCAGGGCGTCAAATACCTCTTTGATCACCATGATGTCTGTCCGGAGCTGTTTGAGGCGAAGTTCAACCAGCAAGGTATGCTCTATAAGATGATGCTCTGGTGGGAGCGGATTACCTTCCGCTACGCGGATGTCTCCATCGCCACCAACGAAAGCTTCCGCGCCATTGCGCAGCGTCGCGGCAAGATGGCCGCCGATGACGTCTTCGTCGTCCGCTCTGCCCCGCGCATCGAGAAATTCAAGCCGGGCAAGGGCGATCAATCGGCGCGCAAAGGGGCCAAGACTTTGATCGGCTATGTCGGTGTAATCGGCCAGCAAGAAGGCATGGACCTTCTGGTCGATGCCGCAGATCACCTGATCAACAAGCTGGGCAAAACCGACGTGCATTTCGCCATCGTAGGCTTTGGGCCGACAGTGGGCGAGGTGCAAGATGACGTCAAAGCCCATGGGCTGGACGAGTATTTCACCTTCACCGGCGCGCTTTATGACGAGGCGCTTCTGGACGTGCTCAACGCTTGCGACATCGGCGTGGCGCCTGATCCGCATAATGCGATGAATGACATCTCTACGATGAACAAAGTCATGGAATATATGACGCTAGAGAAGCCTTCCGTTCAGTTCGAGCTGACCGAGGGCCGCGCCTCCGCCGGCGATGCCTCGCTCTATGCCAAGTCGAACGACCCGGAAGATTTCGCGCGCTGTCTGGCGCAGCTGATTGATGACCCAGATATGGGCGCAGAGATGGGCAAACGCGGCCGCAAACGCGTGCTGGAAAACCT